>NZ_JAAIUN010000108.1:0-419 GCF_013317245.1 Blautia sp. MSK.20.85 | reverse complement strand
CTGCCGCTTTGTCAGATTTAACGCTACTTTTGTTTTGACCTTGGTAAGGTCTTTTGGTACTGGTACATACGCCATGGTATGCGCTCCTTTCCTGCCCGTTAATGGGCATTGAATATTGATTTGCTAAGGCTTCCGGTCTTGAATAATGAAAATGCAAGAATCACGGTATAAGCCGCTACTGAAAACATTGCTGCATGAAGGTCACTGGATATGGTCATTGCATTTACTAAAACTGCATAAATTCCCACACAGACCATCATGAAGAATCCCTGAAATGCCAGTGCGAACAAGCCTTTTAAATAGTTGTTTCCGATATTGCCCCATTCCTTATTGGTCATGGTGGCAAACGGAATTGGTGCTATGGAAGTATAAAGGTAAATTTCTATCATTCTTCCGTACAAAATAACGGTTATGATGAT
>NZ_JAAIUN010000107.1:0-423 GCF_013317245.1 Blautia sp. MSK.20.85 | reverse complement strand
GTTACATCCTGCCAGCTTCCATCTTTTCCTGCTTTTGCTTCAATCTTTGCTATTGAGAAACCTTCCGGCATATGACTGGAATCTACCGTAACAGCAATGGTTGTTTCTCCCTGTTTCCAGCCATCCGGTTTCTCAATCGTGATTGCAGGCGTGGTATTCTCAGCTGCATAAGCAGTCTGTGTCTGGAGCAAAGGTGTTGTCAGGCAAAGAAATGTCGTTGCTGCAAGCAAGCTCTTTTTTACCCTGCTTTTAGTAATTGTTCTCTTCTTCTGTTTCATTTTTTCCAGATTCATCATCGGCTTTTGTTTCCTCCTTCTGTATTTCTACCCTGCCGGGCAGTTCATTTTTCATTCTCTTTTTGAAAGCTTCCAATTCTGGAATACTCATATCCATTGCACGGATAATTCTTACAATTTCCAGATT
>NZ_JAAIUN010000017.1:0-65593 GCF_013317245.1 Blautia sp. MSK.20.85 | reverse complement strand
CTTCACTTTCTCAGTGATTCACTTCTGGCAAGGTGTCTGTATTCTTCGATACTCAATGCGCTACGCGTTGCGATCTCTCGCTTTGAATCTCAGGCGAGGGGAGGCAGGCTGCTGGTGGTGACGTTAGCGGAGCCCCCGTCAGCGAGGTGAGGATAGCTGCTGCCACCGAGCGCACTGTTTGAGCGAAGCGAGTTTGCGCGAATGGCAGCAAACCGGCGCCGCAGCCGAGCAGGGGGCGCAGCGTGTCACCACCAGCAGCCTGCCTCCCCTCGCCGTCCCTTCACCAACCGAAGTTCCACAGCCACCATCACCTCCCAGCCATCCAGCGCAGCGCCGATGGCCCAAAACCTCCCGAGCAGCCACCCTAAGCCACAACATCACAACATTCACACCATCCGATACAACTCCAAAACATCCTCCGTATAAACCCCAGGCCTCTCATAAACCACCAGCGGCCGTTCAACCTGGATCCTGGAATTCCCGCCCTTACAGGCCTCGATCAACACCATATTCGGCTCCTTATCAATAAAAGGATACACCAGCTGCATCCTCTTAGGCTCTAGCTTATACTTCGTCAAAGTCGCCATCAGCTCCACCAGTCTGAAAGGCCTGTGCACCAGAAAAAACCTCCCCCGGTCCTTCAGAACCCGGGCAGCCTGACAGGCCACATCATCAAAAGTACAAAGAATCTCATGCCTCGCAATCGCCTTGGGAACATGCGGATTCGTTAACCCATGCTGTCCGATCATATACGGCGGATTACACGTCACCACATCAAAAGAAGCCGCCCCAAAAATCCCGGCAGCCTCCTTGATATCACCCTCAACGATCCGAACCCTGTCCTCAAGGCCATTAAACCTCACACTACGGTCAGCCATCTCCGCACACTCATGCTGAATCTCCAACCCCGTAAAATGCTCCCCATCCGTACGGTCAGAAAGCAAAATCGGAATAATTCCCGTGCCAGTCCCCATATCCAGTGCAACCTCACCCTTCTTCACCCGGGCAAAACCAGACAACAGAACCGCATCCATCCCGAAACAGAACTTCTTCGGATCCTGGATCACAAACAACCCATTCTGAAGATCATCCACACGCTCACCGCATTTAACAAGATCACTTCTCATTCGGTTTTGAATCTCCCTTTTTAGCCTCTTTCTCATCGTGGTCAGCAGAACCTGCACCACCCTTACCTTTTTTCTTCTTGGGGCGGAACTTCAGATCACGAACCGGAAACTCCTGGATCTCCTTCTCATCGTTAACATCCACAACAATCTTAACCATCTGACGGAGAACATTCACACTCTGAACTGTACCGGTAATACCCTGCGGTGTAGTCACTATATCACCAATTCCCGGAAGATTCCGGTTCAGTTCCTCATAAGTCTCCTGCTCATTTTTAAGGCAGCACATCAGACGGCCGCAGACACCGGAAATCTTCGTCTGGTTCAGAGAAAGATTCTGCTCTTTCGCCATCTTAATGGAAACCGGTGCAAATTCGGAAAGATACGTATGGCAGCAAAGCGTCCTTCCACAGATACCAATACCACCAAGGATCTTCGTCTCATCACGGACACCGATCTGACGAAGCTCAATCCTTGTCTTAAACACAGACGCCAGATCCTTAACAAGCTGACGGAAATCAATCCGCCCGTCCGCTGTAAAATAAAACAGCACCTTGTTATTATCAAACGTATACTCCGCATCGATCAGCTTCATCTCAAGCCCATGTTCACGGATCTTCTTCTTGCAGATCTTAAAAGCCTCTTTCTCCTTCAGACGGTTCTCAGCCTCATGCTCCTCGTCCTCTTTTGTCGCAACACGGAGAACTTCCTTCAGCGGATGCACCACCTCGTCCTCCTTCACACTGCGCGGCTCCAGAACAACACGGCCATACTCCACACCACGGGCAGTCTCCACGATCACATGATCGCCGACCTTCACCTTATAGTTCTTCGGATTAAAATAATAAATCTTACCAACGTTACGAAATCTAACTCCAACTACCATTTCCATTCTATTTCTCCCTAATTGTCAGGAACAGGAGCTCCAGGGCAAGTTCGAGATTAACATTGGCACGGAGACGCACCTTGGTCTTCCCCAGTGCTTCAAGGATCTTTTCGATATTCTCATAAGAACGCTCGCTGGCCTGCTCTCTGATAAAATTAATCTCCTGTTTAAAAACCAGGTTGTCAATTTCCTTTGTTGCCTTAAACATCAGAACATCGCGGAACCAGAACTGAAAAATATCCAGGTAATCATTGATATTATTCTTATCAGCAGTCAGAGTCTTAATTGCCTCTGTCAGCTCATAAACTTCCATGGAATTGGCATATTTCAAAATCTTCAGTGCATTGGCCGTCATATCCGCAAACTCCTGGGAAGTAGCGGCCTCCTTCGCCTTGCCAATGCTGCCCTGTGCATAAGACGCATCGATCTCAGCCTGATAATCCGGCACCTGAAGATGCTCCATCAGATATTTTTTCACAAGACCATCATCCACTACTTTCAGATCCAGACGCACGCACCTGGAACGGATGGTAGGAAGAAGGCTGTCGATATTGCTGGTCAGCAACAAGATTACCGCATATTCCGGCGGCTCCTCGATTGTTTTCAAAAGGGCATTCTGCGCCTGTACTGTCATCATCTCCGCATCCGGAATGATATAGATCTTATACGGACTGCAGTACGGCTTGATATCCACATCATGGACAACCTGCTCACGCACCTCATCAATACTGATACTGCCAGGTTTCTCATGTGTCACTGTGATAATATCCGGATGATTCTTGCCGATCACCTTCTTACAGGAATCACAGGTCATACACGGTTCAGATTCTCCTGATTCACACTGCAGTGCTGCCGCAAAAGTCCCCGCAAGAAGTTTCTTGCCGGAGCCCGGTTCTCCCGTAAAAATATAAGAGTGGGACACCTTCCCTGTCTCTATCGCATTCTTCAAATGCCTGATTATATCGTCATGGCCGATGATGTCATGAAATCCTGCCATAAGAATCACCTCTTTCTGCCTTTTGTGTCCTCCGTCATACCCGGCGGACATCTTTCATCTAATTATAACATAATCTTCTGTATAAAAAAAACTATTTTTCCCTATTGTACAGATTTTATATAATTTCCAATTTCCTTCACACATTCATCCAGATTATGATTCTGAAAGCGCTTCCATATACCAGCTTTCAAAATATTTTCTTCTGAAAAATCATTCTGGTCCGCCAGAAAACGCCTGCACATCTCCTCATACTTCGGCACTTCCTGAGTTCTCTCACGGGCAAGGGCACGCTCCAGACGCTCCCCGTCCTCCACTTCTATATAAACAGGACGCATCACATCATCCCCATAATACTCCCGAAGTTTCACAAAAGACTCCAGCGTACCGATTCCCAGATAGCTGTCATTTCCCACGGAAACCTGCCCGTCATCCGCTGTAAAATATGTCCACGGACCATAAACCGTCTGATAAGTCCTGGCCTCGATCAGCTTCCCGTTTCTCCGGAACTCCTTCAGTTTATTTTCATCCACAAAAAAATATTCTCTTCCGTTCTCTTCTCCATCACGGATCGGCCGGGTGGTATAGATCACAAGCCGCCTCAGTCCCAGCTCCTGGTCCGCCTCCAGCTGCCTGTAAATACTATCCTTACCGGAAGAACTTTTTCCCATAATGTAAAAAATCTTTCCCACTCTGTCTCCTCTGCTTTCCGCGCATTACTGCTCACACTTCAGCCCAATCCAATATATCCCATAGCCAAAGCGGACAATCCGTTTGCTGCCTTCCCACAGATCAGCAATACACAGAATTTTCACTGTCAGTTATCACTGTCATACATCTCTTGTTTCATTCTTCACAACGCACACAGTCTCACTTGTCTGGTCACTCAGGCCCTGTACCTCAAAGCCCTGTTCCAGGTATCTTCTCACATTTTTTACGAAATGTCCAGAAATCTGTTCCCCCGGAACGATCAGCGGGATTCCCGGAGGATAAAGATATGCAAACTCCCCGGATGTCCGTCCGATACACTCATCCAGCGGACACCGCTCACTCTCCGCATCCATAGCCTGGGAGATCCGCATGACCTGCTTCATTTTTCCGTTTTTCAAAGGCTCCTTCGCCACAGCCTCTTCTCTGTATTTTAACGATTCACGGCGGTCGATCTCTTCAATAGCATCACAAAGCCGCTCAAAGCCCTCCGCCGTATCACCCACAGCCGCCAGCGCCAGCACATAATTCTCCGCCTCCATCTCCATTTCCAGATGAAACTCCCTCCGGAGGATCTGATGCAGCTCCCGGCCGTTCAGCGAACTGTTCACAGTAGAAAGCAATATCTTAGATCTGTCAAAATCAAAAACTCTCTGGCACTCACAGGCCTGCGGCGTTACCAGCCGGATATACTTACACCCGGAAAGACGCCTGCGTGCTTTTTCCAGATTCTCCGTAAACACACGGAACATCTCATCCCCCTCACGCTCCAGCTTATCCATGCACGCATCAATGCTGCTCATAAGAATATAAGAAGGACTGCTGCTCTGATAGATTCCCAGAAAACGCTTCAGTTTTTCCCGGCTCACACGATCACTGCACAGGTGGATCACCCCCGTCTGGGTCAGACAGGGCAGCGTCTTATGCACACTGTTGATCACCACATCCGCACCAAGCTGCGCCGCAGACACCGGAAAATACTCCGAAAACCGAAAATGCGCCCCGTGAGCCTCATCCACGATCAGCGGCACACCATAGTGATGCGCGATCTCCGCGATCCTAGCCACATCCGACACGATCCCGTCATAAGTCGGCGAAGTGATCAGCACCGCCTGGATCTCCGGATTTTCCGCCAGATACATTTCCACGCGGCCGGGTGAAATCCCTCCGTTTATCCCCAATTTCGGATCCTCATGTGGATAAATATACGTGGCACTCAGCTCCCGCAGATAAATTGCATGGTAAACCGCCTTATGGCAATTCCTTGCCACCAGGATCTGACCACCCTTATCTACAGCCGCAGACACCGCCGCCAGAATCGCCCCGGAACTTCCGTTAATACTGTAAAAACTCTCCGGCACACCATAAAGCCGTGCAACATCCTCCTGGGCCCTTTTCAGAATATCCTCTGCATGATGCAGGTTATCGAACCCGTTGATTTCCGTAATATCCCTCTCTACCGGAAAATCTCCATCCACAGCCAGTGGATTTCTCTTATGCCCGGGCATATGAAATGGGTAAAAATCACTTCTGCCGTATGCCTCTAGTTTTTTATATAATCTGTCTTCCATAATTCTCCCTTTCGTCCAGATAATAATAAAGAGGGGCTATCATCAAAACGATATTCCCCTCTGTTTTATCACATCTCAGTAAAGTCAATCCTCAGATCCTCATAAATTCCAACCTTAACCGAATCCTGAAATGTATACTGTTCCGTATCTTCATTCTCAAAATCATATACCATTATCTGATTCTTCGTCGGATCCACGATCCAGTATTCTCTCACACCGGCAGTCCTGTATTTAAACAGCTTCGTGTAGTAGTCCATACGCCTGCTTGAAGGAGAAACGATCTCAATGATCCAGTCCGGAGCTCCTTTACAACCTCTGTCATCCAATTTATCAGAATCACAGATAACGGAAACATCCGGTTCCACGTAAGTATTTGTTTTCTCATCCAGATACACTGCAAACGGTGCAGCAAATACTTCACATTTCCCTTTATTGTCATCTATATAGTTGCCTATTTTTCTGGACAAAATGCTCGAGATCCTCTGATGTCTCGTATTCGGTGGCGACATATAATAAATTTGTCCATCGATCAGTTCCGCTCTTTCGCCCTCCGGCAGAGCATAAATATCCTCTATCGTATAAACTTTTTCTTTCAACAGCGGCATATTTCCACTCCTCTCAAAAACACCTGGTAAAATGTACACCTTTATTTCGCTCTGCATTCATACGCGCATACAGCAGCTCCATCTGAAGATTTCCCGATACACTCACACCTTAAACCGGTATCCCACACCCCAGATTGTCTCAATATACTGAGGCTTGGCCGTATTAAACTCGATCTTCTCACGGATCTTCTTGATATGAACCGTAACCGTGGCGATATCACCCACAGACTCCATATCCCAGATTTCCCGGAAAAGCTCTTCCTTCGTAAATACCCTGTTTGGATTCTCCGCCAGGAAAGTCAGAAGATCAAACTCCTTGGTAGTAAATGTCGTCTCCTCGCCATTGACCCATACACGTCTGGCTGTCTTATCAATCTTAATGCCACGGATCTCGATCACATCATTCTTATGCACATTGGAACCAACCAGACGGTTATAACGCTCCATATGAGCCTTCACACGGGCAACCAGCTCACTTGGGCTGAACGGCTTGGTCATATAATCGTCTGCACCAAGTCCAAGTCCACGGATCTTATCGATGTCATCCTTCTTCGCGGAAACCATGATGATCGGCGTATTTTTCTCCTCACGGACCTGTCGGCAAATATCGAAACCGTCCACCTCCGGAAGCATCAGATCCAGAATGATCAGATCAAAATCCTCCTTCATGGCACGTACAAGACCTGTATCACCACGGTTCTCGATCTCCACTTCAAACCCCGAAAGCTCCAGATAATCCTTCTCAAGATCCGCAATCGCTTCCTCATCCTCTATGATCAAAATTCTACTCATTAATCGGTACCTCCTGATATTTTCTAAGAACAAAATACATGATCGTTCCAATTCCCAGCCTGCTTGTAGCCCAGACCTTTCCTCCATGATCCTCCATGATCTTCTTTACGATGGAAAGTCCGATACCGCTTCCTCCTTTGGAAGAATTTCTGGAAACATCGGTACGGTAAAAACGGTCAAAAATATACGGCAGATCCTTGGCGGCAATTCCTTTACCATTATCCTCGATCTCCACCTGGATAAAATCACCCACATCCTTCACACGAAGCTGGATGATCCCCTTGGGCTTCTCCATATATTTAATGGCATTGCTCACAATATTATGGATCACACGGCGGATCTGCTCTCCATCTGCGATCACCTGGACATCTTTCTCCACATAATTGGCATACACAAGCTCAATTCCCTTGGTTTCCATCTCAAGTCCAAGTTCCTCCGCACAGTCCGAAAAATAATCCTCCACATTCAGCTTGCTGAACGTATACGGAATACGGTTGGTATCGATCTTGGAATAAAACGTCAGCTCATTGATCAGGTGATCCATCTCATTGGTCTTATTATAAATAGTACGCACATACCGGTTCATCTTCTCCGGTGTATCTGCCACACCATCCATAATCCCCTCCACATAACCCTTCACCGCAGTGATCGGTGTCTTCAGGTCATGGGAAATATTACTGATCAGTTCCTTGTTCTCCTTATCCATCAGGATCTTCTCTTCCGTGGACTCCTTCAGCCGTTTACGCATCTCCTCAAAATCCTGGCAAAGCTGGGAAAATTCATCCTTCCCCTCAACCTCCAGCACAAAATCCAGATTACCCTCTTTGATGTTCTGGGTTGCCTTACGAAGCTTCACCAGCGGAACCGCAATACTCCTGTAGATCCAGAGACCTACAGACAGCGCTGTAAAAACAAGAATGATCGTTGCCGTCAGAATCATATCCTTGGCCATCAGCTTCACCTGACTGCTGGAAGACTGCGCCAGAGAAATATCATAGACCATCTCATTGGAATCAGCAGCCTGACTGCTGCTCTCCTGTACATGTTTCACCTGAGTCCGGCTGAAACCGTAAAGACTTGCTGAAAAAAGAAGCAGCGGCAGCAGGATCACTGCGATAAAGCCCACAATAATACGTGTTTTTAACTTCATCTATATCTCCGTCCTTTATTAATCAAGCGGATATTTGCAATCCACATTTACACACGTATTATAACATAAACTATATTACCCATCTCTAAATTTTCTATAAAAAAGCCCCCGGTAGTGCGAATACCGGGGGCTTCAATCTTTGTTCTTTTGGAACTATTATTATCTCTTACAGATATTTCTTCAGAGTCTCAACCTTGTCCAGATGCTCCCATGGAAGGTCAACATCTGTACGGCCAAAGTGACCATAAGCAGCAGTCTGTTTGTAGATCGGACGGCGAAGATCAAGCATCTTGATGATACCAGCCGGACGAAGGTCAAAATTCTCACGAACGATCTCAACAAGCTTGGTCTCAGAAAGCTTACCAGTTCCGAAAGTATTCACACTGACAGATGTCGGATGTGCAACACCGATCGCATAGGAAAGCTGGATCTCACACTTGTCAGCAAGACCTGCTGCAACAATATTCTTAGCAACGTAACGAGCTGCATAAGCTGCAGAACGGTCTACCTTTGTGCAGTCCTTACCGGAGAAAGCACCGCCGCCGTGACGTCCTGTTCCACCGTAGGTATCAACGATGATCTTACGTCCTGTCAGACCACTGTCACCGTGAGGTCCGCCGATAACAAAACGGCCTGTCGGGTTGATGAAATATTTGGTATCCGCGTCAACCATATCAGCCGGGATGATCGCATCAAAAACATATTTCTTAATGTCCTCATGGATCTGCTCCTGAGTCACATCCGGATCATGCTGTGTAGAGCATACAACCGCATCGATTCTCTTCGGCTTTCCAGCCTCATCATACTCAACAGTAACCTGTGTCTTACCATCCGGTCTTAAGTATTTCAGAGTACCATCTTTACGAACCTTTGTGAGCTGCTGAGCAAGCTTATGAGCCATGTTGATGGCATAAGGCATATACTCCTCAGTCTCGTTGGAAGCATAACCAAACTGAAGACCCTGGTCACCGGCACCGATGGAATCCAGCTCATCCTCGTTCATGTTATCCTCTTTCTGCTCAAGCGCCTTGTCAACACCCATAGCGATATCTGTGGACTGTTTGTCAAGAGCTGTGATAACTGCGCAGGTATCTGCATCAAAACCATAATCTGCATTGTCATATCCGATCTCGCGGATCGTATCACGAACGATCTTCTGGATATCAACATTTGCCTTTGTTGTGATCTCACCCATAACAAGTACAAGACCTGTAGTAGTAGCTGTCTCGCATGCAACACGGCTCATTGGGTCCTGTGCCATCATAGCGTCAAGGATCGCGTCAGAAATAGAGTCGCAGACTTTGTCAGGATGTCCTTCAGTTACAGATTCAGAAGTAAATAAAATTTTCTCCATGTTTTTCTCCTTTTGTACTTATACAACGGTTATAAATCACATAAAAAACAGCCCGTACAATCGGACTGTTTAAATTCTGTAAACAATCCTCTTATTGTTCGATTGCTCGCTCAGGTTGGCACCTTCCTGGATTTCCGGGGTTGCCGTGGCTTCTCAGATCCTTTGTATCTCCACCACTCTGAATAAAAGGCTATCTTTTATGAAATTACTGCAACACATACAATATACTTCTCCTTACCAAATGTCAAGAAATTTTTTATGTAA
Source organism: Blautia sp. MSK.20.85 (assembly GCF_013317245.1). NCBI lineage: Bacteria > Bacillati > Bacillota > Clostridia > Lachnospirales > Lachnospiraceae > Blautia > Blautia sp. MSK.20.85. Next base: position 56,145 of record NZ_JAAIUN010000017.1, on the reverse strand, counting down.
AACTCTCTTTTGATAAAAAAAAGACAATATTCCCATTCCCTGTTGTTTATCTCTCATCCGCCGTTACAGTAAAAATATTCGTAAAACGGTTCTCCATATCCAGCGAAAGACCAGACATCTCTGTCTGGCCTTTCTGATGATCATTCTTTACAATGATTCATTTTATTATTTTTTCTTTTTTCTTTTTACTGCAAAACCTGCTGCACCGCCAACTACGATCGCTGCTGCAAGGATGCCAACCCATACACCGATCGGTGTATTATCGCCGGTCTTTACAGAAGTACGTCCTGTTGTTCCGCCTCCATCATTATTGGTTGATGTAGAACCTCCAGGTACTGGTGTACTTGTTCTCTCAGAAGGTGTTACTGTTGGCTGTCCGCTCGGTACCGGTGTATTCGTTACCGTCGGCTCCGGTGTTGTATTCTTACTGTTAGTGATATCCATGGAGTTTTCATAACTCTCACTTTCGTTCAGAATGATATCACCTTCACCGTCGATCTCATATGCGAAAGAATCATGATCAACCGGATTTCCATCCTTATCAGTCTCCATAACTGTATAGGTAACTGACTCAGGTTCTGTATTCTCCGGGAAAGAAACCTCTATATCGACAGAACCGTTCTGATTCAGTTCTCTGATCGTACCCTCAACAAGATTCAGAGAGTCATCTGCTCCTGTCTCAAATACAGCTGCATAGAAAGTATCCGGTACCGTTGTCTTCTGTCCGTCAACAAGAACCTTCTTATTGATCGTAATATGTCCTTTCAACGCAAATCCAGTCGGAATGAAAGAATAATAGTTATTTACATATGATACCGATTCTGTAGAACCATTCTGGCTGATCTCTGCCTCATTGGTCGCATTTTCATTGGAATCAGTTACATCATAGTAATAGGACTTTCCTTCATCTATAATGATCGAATCATTAATAGTCATCGGATCGCCATTCTCGTCCAGCTCAAATACATAATATTTTCCATCTGGTACATTTGCCCAGGTAGCCGTTCCGCTGCTTGCTTTTACAAGGCGGATATCTTTCATGTAGTCACTTCTGAACGGGATTGTTCCCTTATCATCCAGGAAAAGACCAACTTTATAGGTTGCATCATCTGCTTCCATTTCGATAACATCGAAAGTATCCTGATTAATATAGTACAGTCGTTTTGTAACCTGGATCTTTGTTTCCTTATCACCATCACGGGTTATCGTCTTCGGATATGCCTGCACATTATAAGTCCAGCCAGTACCTTCCTCTACAAAAGGAACCGTCAGTACCATCGGTGAAACAGATACATTCGGGTCATCCGGATTGCTCTGCACGATCAGATATACACCCTCAGCCATATTGCTGTAGACGATCTTTCCGTTTGCGTCTGACTGCATCTCGCTTCCGCTAAGTCCGGCCTTCTTCACTGCCGCGGAAAGCGTATCTGCTGTTTTATACCACTCATCTGCTGTTTTCAGATTTTCAAAATCAATTCCCGTAAACTGCAGTGCGCTGTCAACCACAAAATGCACATTCCTGTCAAACGTCACACTTCCCACTTTATAAAGGGTCAGATTCACGTTAGGAATCGGTTTCACGGTTCCGTCCTCTCCGGTCTCCTGGATCGTCAGATTGATATTTCCGGTTTTCCCGGCTACATAATCATCTGCAAAAACTGCCTGCGCCATACTGCCGATCAGCATCACAGCCATTACCAGGATTGCCAGAAAGCTGCTTAAAAAATTTTTCCGCTTAGTTCTCTTTTCCACTTTTTTCCGCCTCCTCTTTTTCTCCTGATACCCGCTTCTTTCCACTGCGGCGGACGATCAAATAAACCAGCAGTATCAAGATAACAAGCACGATGCCTCCCGCAGCCAGAACCTTCTTCGGATCTGTTTTTGCAAGCTTCTGCGGAATTGTCTCATTACTTTCTTCTTCCTCCACATACTCTGTACGGCTTCCCCGCACAAGAAGTCTGTGTGTATTTACTCCGTAAGGAGTACAGGTTACAAGAGTCACCAGATCCTCGCCCTCCACGATATCCAGCTCGCTGGTCTCTTCCGGAAGAACCGTTTTGATCTGATCTACTTTATATGCCAGATTCTTTCCCAGAATGTGCAGGATAAAAATATCTCCGATCTCCATCTGGTCAAGATCTGTAAAAAGCTTTGCATTGGGAAGTCCACGGTGTGCCGCCAGCACGGCATGTGTGCTCTCGCCTCCAATCGGAAGACTGGTGCCCTCCACATGGCCCACACCTTTTTCCAGAACGTTTTTACTCAGTCCGTGATAGATTGCCAGCTTCGCCTGGATCTTCGGAATCTCAATACTTCCCATCAATCCATCGCCATTCGGATCCAGAACCTCATCATAAGGATGGGTCGGTTCATAATCCTCCTCATCGTCAAAAGCATCTACAATCGCATTTACCGTATGCTCCGCATTGTACTCTTCTGCTTCTTTCCAAAGCTTCTCATAATTATCATCAGAAAGTCCTGTGACTGCCTGATCATAATCACTGATCAGCTGCGCGTTTCTGTACTGGTTCCACATATCACTGATCGTAGGATAAAGAAAAATTCCTGCCCCTGCCAAAAAAGCTACTGCAATAAAAACATTCAGGACGACATTGCTCTTTTTCTTTTTTTTCTTTTTAGCCATAAATTATTTCCTGCGTCGTTTTTTGTTCTGAACAAAATTGACAACTGCTACCAGCACACCTGCGATCGCAAAACCGATCACAACACAAAGGATCAGCATCGGAAGTGTCGGATTAGAAACTCCGGTAGCTTTCTTCTCTGTCTTCTGCGCTTCTTTCGCAGCTTTTACAGTTGTTCTGTGTCCTCTTACAAGGATTCTGTGCGTGTTTACCGCATATGGTGTACACGTAACAAGTGTCACATAATCCTTACCTTCTGTGATTGCCAGCGAATCGGTCTCCTCCGGAAGAACCGTCTGGATCTGATCCACCTCATAAGCAAGCGTCTTATCCAGGATATGCAGATAAAAAACATCTCCCTTTTCCACAAGGTTCAGATCTGTAAAAAGCTTCGCGCTGGGAAGCCCTCTGTGCGCGGAAAGAATCGCGTGTGTACTTTCTCCGCCAACCGGAAGACTGCTGCCGAACAAATGTCCCGCGCCCTTCTCCAGTGTTTCATCTGTTGTGTAATGATAGATCGGGATCTTTACATCGATCACAGGGATCTCTATATATCCCATCATTCCATCACCATTCAGATTCAAAAGAGATTCATATGTACTGTCCGTCTCTCCATCCCTTACGGAAAAAGCATCCGGTACACTTTCCTGTTTGATCTGCTCGTTATATTTCTCTGCTGCCTTCCACATGCTGTCAAGTTCCTCCGAATTATTATTCGAAGAAACACTGCTGCTATATTTACTGATCAGAAGATTATCCCTGTGCTTATTCCAGGCATCGCTGATCATTGGATACAGCAGTATGGACAATCCTATCAGAAACAGCAACCCAAGTCCAATATAATTTTTCTTTTTATTCTTTCTCATAGGTTTCTCCATACTGTTGTATTACCAGTCCCGGCCTCCGAAGAGGCCGGGCGGTAACTGATTTACTTAATGATTACTTTGGTTCTGTTGTTTATAAATATTTTGAAAAAACTTGACCAATCGATCTGTGAAGGATTACTCCTCAGATCCTCTTCTGCGGCTCATGAAGAATGCGCCAGCAGCACCAGCCATAACTACAACACCGATGATAGTGAAGAGGTATGTTCCCATTCCACCTGTGGATGGAAGAGATCCAAGCTTGGTATCATTCATACTAGTTGTCTGTGTAAGAACGCCACTTGCAATTCCATTATCGTCCTCAGCAACTTCCAGTGTTGCACTAACGTCAGTTGTATTTACAGAATATCCCTGTGGTGCTGTAACCTCTTTAAATATATATGTTCCAACATCAAGTCCCTGTACTTTAACCTTACCATTTGCATCTGTTACAACTTCTGTCACAGCACCTTCAGTATTAGCTGGAACATATTTATATACGCCATCAGAAAGTTTTACAAATGTTAATGCATCTGCTGCACCATCTTTTCTTACTTCAAATCCTGCGTTTGCAAGTGTAACATTGTTCTCACCATATTTTGTTAATGTGATGTTACCTTCATAAGTTTTACTTTCTTTGCTTCCATACTCATTACCATCTTTATGTCCGGCTGTTGCTGTATTGGTGATGGTGTCATTTTCTGATGTAACTTTTACCTGATAAGTAATTATTACCTGTTCTCCAGCATGGCTGTTTGCATCATTAATCATGGCACTTAAATTAACGCTGAATTTATTATTTTCGCTATCAAAGCTAATTGGATAAGACTTTGTTACATCCACTCCATTTAATGTGATTGTTGCCTGGTCTGTATTTACATATTCAGCACCTGTCAGTTCATCATATGCCCAGAAAGATTTATCTTCATCTGTAGGATTGATGTATGGTACATTTGTGCTTACTGTGTAAGTAAGGACATCTCCTGTTTTTGTTACATTGTCAGTATCAAGAACTTTCTTGGTTACCTGAATAGGTGTTTTCTTTGCGTTTACAATTGCATTTGTTAAATTCGGAGCTTCACCAAATCCAACATATGCAGACATAATATTATAGGTATATCCTACTTCTGTTGCCTTTACTAAGTACACACCTGCTTCACTGACTGTCTGTGGATTACTCATCTCTACAAAAGAAACTTTTCCTGCTGCTAATGCCTGAGCTTTTCCTAATTTCTCAGCATCCGTATTTGCAATTAATTTCTCAATTGCTGCCTGTGCATCATCATCAGCCACTCCATATGCCTCAATATATGCATTTTTCACATCATCATTTACAAAAGCCCAACCTGTTCTCGTTGTCTGATCTGCTCTAATAACCTGTGCATAAGTTAAAGTTGCATTGTCGGCATTATTCACTGTAATTGTCGCAGTAGGTCCATCCGCGAACGCGGTAGATGCCATTGCCAGCACCATAATTGCTGCGATCAGTATTGCACTGACTTTCTTAAATAAATTCTTCATGTTTCTGCTCCTTTCTTTCTATGCATTTTTTTCTTTTTCATTTCCCCTCGTATTGCCATTTACAATTAATGTGTTACGATCTTTCTGCTTCTTCCTCCCTTCGTTTATTATTTATAAACAACAGGAGTGCAGTTGCAAGAATCGCTACACCACTGATTGTAAATCCATAGATTCCTGGGCCACCGGCACTTGGTAAGGAATAAAGTTTCGTATTTGTAATCTTGTAGATTGTTATTTTACCTTCAACGATACTACCAACTGATTCATCCTTACTGTCTGTAACTGTTACCGTTCCGCCATTTCCAACTGTAATTTTCCATGGTTCTGTCGGACAAATATAACCGGTTGCTGCTTCGATTTCATATAACAGATATTTACCAACCGGAAGATTCTGCAGTTTGAATTTTCCATTATCTCCGGAAGTGATTGAATCATAGCCTTCAACAGGAGTGTCAGAAACTTTGTTCCAGGTTGTTTCGTCTGCTTTGTATAAAGCAAACTTGGCACCTTTTATCTTTGTTTCATCAACCTTATCAACCTTTTCGAACTCCACATCTGCTACAGATTTCTCATTCGTAAACTTAGCTACTCCAATTCTTCCGTTTGTTGTATCTGTATTTCCATCTTTCAGAACTTCTTTACCATCTTTATCTGTTCCGATGTTAAATGTAATCTCTTTCGCCTGACTTATATTAGAACGACAATTTGTCTCAGTGCCAACGGTTGCTTCTTTCAGAGTATAACTGGAGTTTACATTCTCAGTAACCGTGTATTCACCTCTCTCTAAGTTCGTCAATGCTGGTGTCTCTGTGTCAACTTTTGATGTCGTATCTTTTTCAGTAGTAAATGTTACTGTTGCCTCAGTAGCACCTTTCTCAACGATAGCCGTTGCTGTTGCAATTTTGACGTTGTCTTTCTTAATATCAAAGGTAAATGTTTCATCCTTTTCTGCTTCAGATTCAAGAGTTTTTGTGATCTGAATCTGACCAGGAATAATGTTTATGGTATAAATACCATACCATCTCTTCTCCTGATCATTCTTATCCGTATCCTGCGAATTATAAGCTGTCAGCTTACCGGAACCATTGTCACCGGAAATCTTTCCATTTGTGTTTTTTGTACATTTATCACTTGAAGTAACTGATTTTAAATCATTATTTAATTTATTATAAGTTACTTTCAAATAATATCTTTTTGAATCAGGAGCTGGTTTGTCATTTCCCATCTCCTCTACAGAAATTTTCTCCGTACAAGCTTCATCTTTATACCATTCTAATGTGAAGTCATCCTGACTAATTGTTTCTCCATCAGCTCCCTTTGTGTAGGTCACTAATTTCTTTGTACCATCCAACTGTTTCACATATCCCTGTGGTGCTGACGTATCAAACAATTTATTTAAAATCTCTGCACTCGTCGGAACTTTGTCTCCGTAGAAGATCGTTGTTTCATTGTTGTTAACTATCAGGTCTGATTTTACATTGACTCTCGGCTGTGGTAACTCTACATCTCCATATCCGGTAGAAATCTTAGAAGCAGGTGATACGTTAGTCGTGACATTGTTTCCACCAATATACTCGTCTTTAGCTCTTACCGTAATTGTCTGTGACCACGGCTTACCATTTGCTACGTTATGAATTGTTTGCTGGCTCCATGTTACAACCTGATTACCATTCTCATCCAGTGATACAACACCACCATTTGCTAATGTAATAGCACCTTTTTCAAGATCCTCATTTGTAATTACTTTGTCATTATTGACAATTTCGAATCTCGGATCAATTACATCTGTGATCGTTGCATTTGTGATATCAATGTTATCCGTAATTGTTTCTTGTATCTTCTGGAATATAATTCCGATATTGCTTGCATCAGAAGCAGTAAATGCATGATCTTCATCTGTAGCAAGATCTTTCATCCATTCGATATTATTTTTATTAGATCCCGGTACAGTTTCACTTTGTGCAGTCAACGCAACCGTAAAGATTGTTGCATCCTTCTTTAAGCTAGTTATTGCTGTTTCCGTCTCTGATGTATCACTCGACTCTGATGGAGCTCCATCTGTAAACAGAATAATATACTTAGATAAGTTATCATCCTTTACACTGTTTAACTGAATCTTTGTTTTCTCAAGCCCTTTTTGTGGTGATGTTCCTCCATCTGCTGTAATCTTACTTACAGCTTTTATCATTGAAGATGGTGAACTTCCTACCTTTGTAATTTCTTGTATTTCATTTCCGCGCGTTGCAGTATAATAATAACTGTATCTGTATCCATCGAATGTAGTTATACCGATTTTACTGTTAGGTGATTTCGATGCAGTATCCTTAATAAAAGCAATTGCAGCTTCTTTTAAGGCTGTGATCCTGGAATTCCATGTATATACCATTCTATTAGAATTATTAGACAATGTTTGCCATGAACTTCCATTATAATACTGCCATTTCCCATCAACATAAATCATAGGATTGGAATAATATGTATTTCTGGAAGCACTAGCTGTGTTTGCATTTGTATTATAGTAATATACTTTTGTTTTATCCAAGCTTTGTTCTACTGAGTTAAAGTAACCAAATTCTCGAAGACTTCCATCCCCATTCATAGAACCAGACATGTCAAATACCATCATGATGTCGGCTACGCTCTCTCGCTCTATGATTGAACTGCTTGTTGATTTAGAAGAAGCTGTGATATTAATATTGTATGTTCTCTTGTCCCAGTCTGCTACTGTTGCAGTCTTGTCATAATCCATACTGAAATCAATAATCGCTTCTCTTTTCTGATTAGAAATCTGATTATTTTCTACAACATTTCCTTCACTATCCTTCAGCGTTGTGGTAACATTATCACCATTTTTTGTTACCTCAACTTTCCACTTCTCGTTCGACAAAACATATCCTTCCGGTGCCTGGATCTCCTTCAGGTAATAAGTACCTGCTCGAAGTCTGTCAAACGTTACGGTTCCGGTTTTCCCAACAGATGTAGCTGTTTCAAGCTGTGTAGTACAATCTTCATCTGTATAAAGAGCAAAACTTGCTCCGCTCAGTCCGGTACCGTCTTTATTCACCTTGTTAAATGTCAGTGTTCCAAGCGCGTCTGTTGTGACCTGTGAAATTCTGGCATTTGGAATGGTGAAGTTCATATAACAGTTGGAAGCACCTGCACCTCGCTCCATATAAAGGATCGTTAAGGTATGCTCTGCCTTTTTCTGTTCATCTGTCAGCTGGGTTTTGTCCTGATTTGTATTTAACAAATACTTCCACAGATCTACAGTAGAAGTAGCTGCGTTATGGATTCCACCAAGATCAATAACTACCTGTTTTCCATCCAGAACGACCCACATATCATCATCACCGGTAAAACTATAACTTAATGGTCCTATATAATCACCAAGTTTGAATTTAATATCATAGCGCATACCAAAATAGTAATTGTGGATTTTATTATCCTCGGGAAGGGGACTATCTTGCTTTCTGGTATAAGCTTTTTCATAACTTGATCGAACAGAATCCAACGGGAAGAAATCCTCTCCGGATTTACCAGTTCTGTTTAAGTTATACTGTTCCGTTACATTTGTACCATTTCCGTCTGTTACGCCGGTTAATGTATAAGTATCTCCGCTTCTGTCAAAATTCAGCGTATAATCCCTGTAGACTTTTCTCAAATAATTATCCGTTGAATTTCCGGCCAATAGATCGGAATTTGTGAAAAAGCCCGGATCCGGATAATTAAATTCAACATTTCCGTCTGCATCCAGACCTTTCAGCAGTTCTTTAATGACAGCGGCACTTCCTGTCCATGTGTTAACGCTAAGACTGTCTTTCAACCAATTATATTGGTACTCCGAGTAGTTTTGTTTTGCCTCACCCATGGTCAGCTTAGTATTGCTGTCTTTGTTCTTACCGTAATTACTTGGTTGGTTGATGGAATAGTTCGATCCAGCTTTTACCGTATAATCATAAAATGTCGGCGCACCGGCGAAATTTACAGTTACCGGTTCATAATATACTTTAACAATAGCATCCTGTGCCACATTAAACTCACCCGGCTTAACTGTAGATGTTCCGTTGTCAGTAACCAATTCCACTTTTGAAATATCCCAGTTCTCAGCTTTCTTGCAATCTACCTTCTGACCGATTGTAAGTGTCCGAACATCATCCGCATAAATCTTGCTTGCCGGATTCGTCGTTCCGTCATAATGCTCTATTGTAACATTAATCTTACCATTACGCTTGTTATCTACGATTACATAAGTAGAAAAATGTGTAGTCTCAAACTCAACATTTCCATTCTTATCAACGTTTCCATCCATGTTTTCAATATTGTTCTCATCGTCTACATGGTATACGTCTGCGTCGTTGATCTTTTTCTCATTGTTGAGCGTTACCGCTACCTTTACCGAATTACCCGGCTGAACTTCTTCTCCATCTACCAGGAATTTGATATCGTACGAATAAAGCTTTTCAATGGCTTTCTGTTCTTTGATGGCTTTTTCTGTGATCTGAGCTTCCGCTTCCTGTGTAAGTTCTACCGGTGTTACGGAAAGCTCTGCATTATCCGGAAGATCTGCCGGATCCGTAAGTGTGACTTTAACATTCACTTCGTCACTCTTGTAATCGTATCTGGTAATCTCAGGCTGAGGTTCCTCTTCCTGAATATCCTCCGCAGGCTCCTGCTCACTGTCATCAACCACCTGCGCCATGTCACTTCTTATGTAGCCTTCCACATCTTCATAGGAAACCTTGTACCAGGTTGTTCCATCTTCTGCGGTAACCGTTTCCAGAACGGTAAGTCTTGTTCCTGCCGGTATGGTTGTTGCTACATCTGCTTCTGTGGATGGGCTTACCCGAAGATTAACATCTTCTCCAATCACTTCCACGATCACCGGCTGTGCTGCCGGTTCCGGTGTGATCGTCGCATCTGTATTTCCGTCATCCGGATCTGTAAGGTCATCTGCCGGTGCTTCTGTAACAGTCGGCTCAACCGCCGGTGCTTCCGTAACAGTAGGATCTGCTGCCGGAGTCTCGGTCGGTGTTACTTCCGGATCAGAAGTTCCATCACCATCTGTGAAATCTCCATCCGCTGCAGGCTCCTCAGCCTCAACGGAAATCTCATCCTCAGCATCCTGCACTTCCGGAGCATCCCACATCACTGCAAAAACTGCTGCATTGGAAGTCTGCACCTGAAGAGTCTGAAGCTGTTTGCTCTCATTCACATTCAGAACCTTTAATTCTTCATTTGGCTGTAAGGTAGTAACCTCTGTTTCACCTGTGTTGCTGTTATAATGAAGCTTCTCTGCCGTTACGCTGGTGCTGGCTGCATCGGTAAGTTCCGGTGCTGCCGGTGTCTTATACTCAATCGTAACATTAACTCTGCCATTCGGCTCAACTCTGTTTCCGTCAGCATCTGCAAAATACACATCATACGCAACAAAACCCTTCAGGCTGCTGCCCTTATCTTCTGCTGCTTTCGCAAGTTTCTGAGATACCGTATCATAAGAAACGGAAGAATTCTCATTCACACTTTCAGCTCTTAATGTTGTATTCTGTGGAAGAGCTCCCTCTTCCTGCGCTTCTGCTGTTACTTTCATAGAATCGTTTTCATATGTAAGCGTAGATTGTTGCTGCGCCTGTTCTCCCTGGTCTGCGCTGCTTACATCCGGTGTCGCTTCTTCGGCCGCTGATCCGGAGACAGATTCACCATCTGTAAAATCCTCCGTTCCATCTCCAAATGTCTCACTTGCGGAGATCGTGTATGCACTTGGCACACAAGATACCATCAACGCCAAAGCCACCATAAATGCCAGGATTTTTTTGATCTTATCTTTCTTCAATCTTTTCATACCTTTCCCGCTTTCCTATGTGTGCATTAACGTGTACTATAATTTTTATTATCTTATTTTTGTTTATATTCCTCTTTTAAAAAGCTTCAAGTTTTTTAACTGGTAATGAAAGCAGTTTAGCCTTACCAACATTTTATATATATGCGTTTCAAGTGTCAATATGAAAACCATTTTTGGCACTCATATGTACATTTTTAGTATCCAAACGTACATTTTAGGCACTCAGAAAAAAAACTTCTTTGCTTCTTCCCCTTTCTTATATAGTTATTTTTGTCTTTTGTTGATAATTTTCAATCAATATATATATGTATTTGCGTTATTTATTATACAGCATAGACAGTTACCATGTAAGGCCCATTCCAACGCAAAAAAGTGCCCCATAATACTATTTCAGCATATAATTCTTCAGTTCATCCCGCTTCTTTACATTCAATTTACTGAAAATATCCGTAAGATAATGCTTTACTGTATTTACAGAAATTCCAAGATGTGCAGAAATCTCTTTATTCGTCCATCCCTCACCTGCAAGCATGGCAATGGAAAATTCCATCGTCGAAAGTTCATTCGTTACTTTCTTTTTCGTTTCATTATTATGTATCACCATCCAGCCTCTGCTGAAAAAAAGGACTCCATCTGTAATCTTCCGGTATCCATCCGGATCATTCTTCCGGATACACGCCTCAACCAGCCCGCGCAAAAGACCATGGTGTTCAATAAAAGGCTCAATGAAATTATCCATTTTGGCAAGATTCCATCCCTTCATAAATTCAGACTGCGATTCCTGCATATCCTTCCTGTTGATCCGACACATCGCCATCATACACCGGATGTAGATCATACTGATCGGATAAACGTCATTCGTCATAAGCAATGCAGCCTTACACATTCCATAAGCACTCCAGTACTCCCCGTTCAGATACATCTGATGCGCCATCACATAAACCGCAAACAACCGCAACCCCTCCGGAAGCATCCCGCAATACCCCTCCAGAGACGGAATCCTCTCTGTAGGAAGATGCAAAAGAACAACACCAGCATACCCGGCCAAAACACAAACCGCCTGAACCTCCTTCGAAGCCCCTTCACGTTTCACCAGCTTCATACACTTCTGAATCCCCTCCAGACCACGCCGCGCCGCAGCCGAATTACCAAGAGAAAGATTCGAATAGCCATAAAGTATACACGCAGAAAGCCGCAGCTCTATCGCCTCATCCTCAAGATAAGACTCCGCAATCTCACAACATTCCTTCGCCCTGCCCGAAAAATAAAAAAGCTCAGCCCTGGCAATATTCCTGAAATCGCTATCTTCAAACCGCTCCACAACCTCCACAGCCGTCTCAGGTTTAAAAGCAGAATTCAAAAGTGGCAACACCGTATATTCACTCATACCTCAATCATCTCCTGTGATCAAATCATTACACCCTTGCAAACTCAGAATCCATATCCTCAAGTCCAGTTCAAAGCCCCAAATTCATCCTGTATTTACATAAATTATAATCCAAAACCCCACAAAAATAAATTCAAACTTTTCGCAAAAAATCCCCAGCCCATGCCGACAACATCCACAACTCAGTACCACCCTAAACCCTCAAAACACCAATACCCACACAAACTCCAAGCCGACAGCGCAGCGCCTCGGCCCACCACCCTACCGTCAGACACCAACAAACTCAGCCCTTGCGGCCATCCAGCGCAGCGCTGATGGCTCACCACCTACCATCCAGCCACTCTACCGCCATGAACAACCAGGACGGCAGGCGAAGCGACCGCCCCCGGCACGTACATGCAGCTGCCCCGTCAGCCGTCCGTCCCTCCCACCACCCACAAAAAAAAGAGCCCCCAGGCACACACCCGGGGAACTCTCTCAATCATTCAAATTCAATCATCCAACACGCAGCCGAAACTTCTGAATCTCCTTCTCACTGGAAACCCTCTCGATCTCAGCACCAAGACTCCTGAGCTTCTCCTCAAAATTCTCATACCCACGCTGAATATAAACAATATCATCGACAACCGTAACACCCTCTGCAGCAAGCCCCGCAATAACAAGCGCAGCACCCGCACGAAGATCCGGCGCACTCACACGCGCACCCGTAAGCTTCTTCACACCATCAATAATAGCAGAGTTCCCCTCCACCTTAATGTTGGCACCCATACGGGAAAGCTCATCCGCATACTTAAACCGGTTCTCAAAAATACTCTCCGTAACAATACTCGTACCCTCAGCCAAAGCCAGAGTAACCGCGATCTGCGGCTGCATATCCGTCGGATAACCAGGATAAGGCAAAGTCTTTACATGAGTACGATGAAGTTTATGCGGCGCACGAACACGAACCGCATCATCAAACTCCTCAACCTCACAGCCGATCTCCTCAAGCTTGGCAGTAGTAGCTTCCAGATGCTTCGGAATAACATTACGGACAGTAACATCACCACCCGTAGCCGCAGCAGCAAACATAAAAGTACCTGCCTCAATCTGATCCGGAATAATAGAATACTCTGTACGGTGAAGCTTCTCAACACCACGGATACGGATCACATCCGTACCAGCACCCTTGATATTCGCACCCATGCTGTTCAGGAAGTTCGCCACATCAACAACATGCGGCTCCCTTGCAGCATTCTCAATGATCGTACGACCAGCCGCCATAGAAGCAGCCATCATAATATTGATGGTAGCACCTACAGAAACCACATCCAGGAAGATATGGCTGCCATGAAGATTCTCAGCCTTGGCAACAATAGCACCATGACGGATATCAACCTCCGCACCAAGAGCACGGAATCCCTTCAGATGCTGATCGATCGGTCTGCTGCCGATATTGCATCCGCCAGGAAGCGGAACTTCCGCATGCTTGTACTTGCCAAGCAAAGCACCAAGAAGATAATAAGAAGCACGGATCTTCTTGATATATTCATAATCAACACTGAGATTGCCGATGGTAGAACCGTTGATCTTTACAGTAGATTTATCGACACGCTCAACCTGAGCACCTATCTCTGAAATAGCCTCAAGCAGAACATTGATGTCCCTTACATCTGGCAGATTCTCGATTAATATTGTTTCATCAGTCATAATGGCTGCTGATAATATTGCAAGAGCAGCATTCTTCGCACCTGCAATATCCACTTCTCCAACCAGAGGATTGCCGCCTTTAATCACATACTGTTCCATAACACACCTCTATTATTTTACTCCTCTATGAGCAAGAAACTTTCTCTGAATTTACGACGGAAACATACGTTCCGCAACACCGTTTTTTAGGTCAGTTGTATATTATAACACATATTTCGGATTTGTAAACTATTTCTCTCCCCGTTTCAGTGCATCAAGCACGATCTGAAGGCTTCCCTCCAGATCTTTGTCTTCTTCGTCTACAATAATATCCGCATATTTCTCATACAGCACTGTCCGTTCCTCATAAAGACTCTCCAGTGTCTGCCCTTCTTTCAGAACAACTCCACGGTCTTTCAGATTGCCAAGACGCTTGGACAGCAGCTTCAGAGAAATCTTCAGATATACCACAACTCCTTCTGATTTCAGATGCTGCATTGCCTCATCACAATACACGACACTGCCACCTGTGGCAATGACCGTATTCTCAACCTGGATAGACGCATTCACACGATTCTCCACCGCCTTGAATCCGTCAATTCCATCCTGCTCAATGATCTCACTTAAAGTTCTCTTTTCTTCCTTCTGGATCAGCAGGTCTGAGTCAATAAACTGGTAACCAAGCACTTTCGCAAGTACAACACCGATGCTGCTTTTTCCCGCACCAGGCATCCCTATCAGTGTAATATTATTCATACTGTGTCCTTTCATTTTAACATAGCTGTAACAAAATCTCAACAATCGTTCCTGTGCCGTGTTATTCTCAGCGTTTCTTCTTACCGTTTTTCTTCTTCACGCTGTAGCCAAAAGTTCCCACCTTCCGGCCACCAGCCAGATATTCCCCATGGGAATAAACCAGAAGTCCCGCATCATTGAGATGGAACTTGTTGTTTTTGTCCATATATGCTTCATCCGCATGAACCGCAAGTACATCTGCAAGAAACATATCATGCGATCCCAGTTCCTTCACCTCTCGTACTCTGCACTCGATGGAAACCGGTGCTTCCCCGATCATCGGAGCAGAAACATACTGTGCTTTCTCTTTTGTAAGATTCAGTTTTTCGAATTTGTCAACATCCCGGCCGGACCGGACTCCGCAGAAATCCGTCGCAAAAGCCAGTTTTTCTGTTGTAAGGTTAATAACAAACTCTCCCGTTTTTTTCAGCATTCCATAAGAATAACGGGATGGTCGGACTGAAATATAAGCCATCGCCGGATTCGTACAGACCGTTCCTGTCCACGCAACGGTAATAATATTGTCGTTGCCCTCTCCGTCCGTGACACTGACCATCACTGCCGGCAGCGGATAGATCATATTTCCCGGTTTCCAAATCTGTTTTGCCATTGATCCGGCCTCCTTATGCGTAATCGCTGTTCATCAGCTGAGCAGCCTCCATCATCGCCGGAATCAGCTGTTTCTTTCTGGAAACCACACCTGGCAGACAGAACGCATCTCCGTCCGGCTTCTTCTCAAAAGCGATCTCAGCCATCTGCTGGCTGCCCTCACCATAAAACAGAAGCTCTGTAGATTCCTCCAGAATATTCGTCAGCATAAAGTAAACTCTCGTGATATCGTGACGTCCACACTCGCTGACCATAAACGGCATCAGCTTCTCCTTGATCTCTTTCAGCTCTTCGCTGTCCATGGAACTGATCTGGCCCACACCAAAGGAAACATTGCCCTCGCCAATAAACTTCTTGTAATCCTGGTAAAAAATCTCCTCCGGGGATTTATCTTTCAGATTACTTCCTGCTGAGAACATCTCTCTGGCAAAATCCTCGATCTTGATTCCCGCGATCAGGGCAAGAGCACTGGCAGCGATCTTATCCGTCTGTGTACAGGTCGGTGAACGGAACATCAGCGTATCTGAAATAATGGCCGCACAGAGAAGTCCCGCAATTTTTTCCGGAATCTCCAGACGCTGCTCTCCGTAAATCTCATAAAGGATTGTACCCGTACATCCCACAGGCTCATTACGGAACGCTACCGGTGTCATGGTCTGCAATGTTCCAAGCTTATGATGGTCAATAATCTCAAGAATCTCCGCCTTCTCAATATTATCAACAGCCTGATCCACCTCATTGTGATCTACAAGAACAACTTTTTTCTTGTGCATGTCCAGGAAATTACGTCTGGAAATCGTTCCGATACACTTTCCATGAGGATTGATAACCGGGAACGCTCTGTGGCGGTTTTTGACCATAACATCCTGGATATCATCTGTAAAATCCTCGGTATTAAACGTAACCATGTTATCCCGTTTCATAACATAGCTGACCGGAATACTCTGATTGATCAGACGGGCGATGTTAAAGGTATCATAAGGTGACCGGATGATCACGATATTTTTTTCGTGGGCCAGCTTCACAACCTTCTCGGAAACCACAATGTTCAGCCCTACAATAATACAGCTTACATTCTGGCTGATGGCCTGAAGATGATCCTCCTCACGGTCTCCCATGATGATCATATCATTCTCCTCAATAAATTCCTCCATCATCTTCGGATTGGCTGTTCCAACCAGAACACGTCCCTTGACAAAATATCCGTGGCCATTTCCTTCCACCACTTCTCCGCCAACCGTCTCCGCAATCCTTTGATACTGTGTCCGCGCATTGGAAAGCAGATAACTGTCTGTGGTATCCATATAAGTCTTGGCAATATCTCCGATGGTCACAAGACCTTCCAGGCATCCCTCCTTATCACGGATCGGAAGGGATACGATTCCGTTCTCCTGCATCAGATCCCAGGTATTTTTCAGTGACATGTTTTTGTCTGCCTGGGGACTGAGACGGATATCCATATCCTTGACCTGTGTTCCGATATTTCCCAGATAAGCCGGCGGCTGTACACCAAAACGGTTCAGCACATATCTGGTCTCCTCATTGATCTGACCAGCTCTCTTCGGAATATATCTCTTACTCTGTGTAGTCCTGTTTTTAATATCCGCATAAGCGATCGCCGAACAGATGGAATCCGTATCCGGATTCTTATGTCCGATTACAAATATTCTCTCCTGTTTCTTCATTCACATCCATCCTTTTTCATCCAAAAATATAACAATTAATCAAGTTTGATGTTCGCAAAAAGTGAACCAAGAGATGTGGTTGCCTCTTCTCCTGACTCCGGCAGTTCAAAAGTCTCTTCCTCAACTTCCTTCGCCATCAGATCCGATGCCTCTTTGATACTCAGGCTCAGCTTGCCATCCTTGATCGCAATTACTTTCACCTTAACCTTGTCTCCCACACTTATCGCCTCTGATGGCTTCTTAATTCTTTTTTCGCAGATCTGGGAAATATGAACCAGACCGGAAATTCCGTTTCCAAGATCAACAAACGCACCATAAGGCTGCAGGCTCTCAACCGTTCCCTCTGTCACGAAACCAACCTCAATATTGGAAATCTTGTTTCTGCGCTCCTTCTCTGCTTTCTCACGGAGAAGTTCCTTTGCAGAAAGTACCAGTCTCTTTTTCTCTTTATCTACATCAATTACCTGAACCTGAAGCGGCTTGTTCAGGTACTCTTCTGTATCCTCTACATAATTCAGCGCAAGTTTGGATGCCGGGATAAAACCTCGAACACCTTCCACATAAGCAATGGCTCCGCCGTTTACGATTCCCTTTACAACAACATCCAGTGCTTCCCCGGATTCCTGAAGCTCCTTCAGTTTATCCCATGCAAGTACATCTGCTGCCTCTGCTCTGGAAAGAAGAATATTTCCCTGTCCGTCATCTTTCCTAAGAACGGTTGCCTGGATCTCTTCTCCCGGCTGAACTGCCTCTTTAATATTAAATCC
The DNA here is from genome assembly GCF_013317245.1 of Blautia sp. MSK.20.85. NCBI lineage: Bacteria > Bacillati > Bacillota > Clostridia > Lachnospirales > Lachnospiraceae > Blautia > Blautia sp. MSK.20.85. The sequence continues at coordinate 38,366 of NZ_JAAIUN010000017.1, read as the reverse complement.
CGGCTCTCTGGAAAATTCCTCTGCCGGAATAAATCCCTCAGCATAATATTTAAGATCAAGAACAACTCCTGTCTCATCCACACTGACCACTGTCCCGGCGATGATATCACCTTCCTCAATTTTCTTAAAAGAAGCCTCCAGCTCCTGCTCAAAATCTTTCATAGACTCCGCCATTTCCTGACCTCCGTTCACGCTTCATCTTTTCATCATTTACTTCCGGCCTTTTTCTTATTCTTTCTGCCGGATTTTCATTTTAATCTTAATTATTATAGCATGGGCAAACCACCGACGCTATTATTTTTTTGAATGCAAAATCCCCTCTTTATACAAAAAAAACTCCGCACATTGGCAGAGGCTACATTTTCTGATATTTTTCCCCATAAAACGAGGAGTGCCCCGGTAGTGGCTTACCGGGGCGATTATTATGAAAAAAATTGTATGTGTAATGATACAGATACACACCATTACAGCGTCTTTCGTAGTGTTCTTTCGAACTGTTATTATAGTATCAGATAAATATGAACAAATTATGAACAACTCGTGAACTTTTAGCGTATTTGCACAATTTCTTTTCTGTTTTTCCTCTTTTTTTATAAAAACGCCACATTTGCTTTATTGACAAGCGTTCTAAATATTGTACATTTTGTACATTTCCAGTAAACTTAAGAATAATAATCCCAATAAAAGTGCCATTCTGAACACCTTCCTCCTACTGACGGGAAAGCATACCCTTAATAAACTCGATCGCTTTCTCAAAAATATTCTTTACATCAGACTTTGTAACACCCATATCTTTCAGAGTACTGTATGCATCGCTTACATAACCTTTGATCTGGTCATCACTGATGTCGATTCCTCTGAATTTGCTGATAATATTCACGAGAGAATTCTTATCATCCTCAGAAAGTGTCACACCATAATGATCTGCTGCCTCATCAATTCCCTGTGAAATCTCATCATCAGAAATCTGATTGGAATCAAAAAGCCCTTTTACATAAACAATAATATCGCCAACTTTATCCGGGTCAGACGCAAGAGACTCAATCTCGTTATCTTTAAGAATCTCCTCTGCCTGGCTCATAACAGAGCTGGAATCTGATGCCATAACCATCATTGGTGAAGTACATGAGATAATTCCCGCAACGACCAGTGCTGTGATCCTGTTCATTTTTTTCATAATAAATCCCTCCAAAAGAGCCTTGGCTCATTATACGTAATCTGCAACTGTTTCCAGTTCCATAATTTTCAGTTCCCTTTTAACGCCACTCAGTATAACACACCACCCTACCCTTCTGTAAACTGGAATTTTCCCTTTTTTCAATATTTATGGTCAGACTTTATGTATATCCCGGAAAATATATTCACAATCTTTTCATATTTTCAACAAACTTTCCTAACATCTCCTTTATAGAATAAATATTGTAAATTTTTCATTACTTACTTATGTCTGACACCTCAGACATAACCTCCTTTCTATGACAAGTTATATAGATCCGGGTGGGATACCTCTCCAATTGTCCCGTCCGGAAACGCAAAAAGAACCCGGAACAGCTGCCCGGGTTCTTTTTGTGTAATGTTTTATTTATTATTCTTTTCTTCAGAGATACAGTTGGCAAGCATTGCAAACTGCTCCAGTGTCAGCGCCTCTCCTCTGATATTCAGCGGAAGCCCGCACTTCTCGAATATATTCTCGATCTCTTCTTTTCCAAGGGAAAAATCTCCGGAATTTTTGATGCCGTTTACAAGGGTCTTTCTTCTCTGGTTAAATGACGCACGGATCAGCCTGAACATGAGGTGTTCATCCTGCACCTCAACCGGCGGTTTCTCATAACGTGTCAGTTTGATCACCGCACTTCCTACCTTCGGCCGTGGCATGAAACAGTTCGGCGGCACGTTTGCAACAATCTCCGGCTTCGCATAATACTGGACAGCCAGGGAAAGCGCGCCGTAATCCTTGGTTCCAGGTCCTACCTGCATACGGTCTGCAACCTCTTTCTGTACCATAACCGTAATGGAATCCACAGGAACATTCTTCTCAAAAAGTCCCATAATGATCGGTGTCGTAATATAATACGGCAGGTTCGCAACCACCTTTACAGGCTTTCCGCCATTTTTTTCATTGGCGATCTTTTTGATATCTGTTTTCAGGATATCGTTATTGATCACCGTTACATTATCCCATTCTTTCAGGGTATCCTTAAGAATCGGGATCAGGGAACTGTCGATCTCCACAGCAGCCACTTCTCTGGCCGCTTCCGCAAGATACTGTGTCATGGTTCCGATTCCGGGACCAATCTCCAGTATAAAATCATCCTTCGTAATTCCGGAAGAATCAATGATCTTTTCCAGAACATGTTCATCGATCAGAAAATTCTGACCAAACCTTTTCTGGAAAACAAAATGATACTTTTGAAGGACTTCAATGGTATATTTCGGGTTACCAAGATAAGGTCTGGCCATATTTTTTACCTCTGCTTTTCTGTTTATTTTCAGCTGAAATCCTTTTCAAGAAGTACGGTGAATCCATCACGGTCCACACGCTTCTTGGAGCGTTTGAATAATCCGCCCTGTGCTTTTGCCATGGCATTATCCAGCATGGTCTTCACAGTTCCGATGCACACCGGCTGATCTTCCTTCTGGTTGATTCCGATCAGATTATACAATGCAAGCATGCCCATCTGATCAATGCGGAATCCATTTTCCATGGTATAAACCTTGGCAAAATTAACAAGTTCATCATTTGTAAATACAGGAATATTGATCATGGATGTAAATTTCTTCGCAAGTTTCGGATATCTTGCGATCAGCTTACGCATGCCGATCTTTTCATCCTCAAGGATCACGATCATACTCTTTGTATTTTCATTCATTACTTCATCAAGCTCATCTGCTGTTTCCTGGGAAAGCTGGTTTGCGTTCTCAATAACGAGGAAACCTCCTGCAAGCTTGGATGCAATCTCTGCAATATTTTTTCCGTTAAGGTCTTCCGCAAATATGTAGGCAACCTTGGATGCCTCAATATTCAGCTCTCTGCAGATTGCCGGGATAAGGCTTGAGATCAGTCTTGTCTTTCCTGTTTCTCTGCCGCCCATAACGATCACATTTCCAGTCTGGGAAGTTTTGTCAGCCGCACCTTTCTGTACATCGCAGAGTACATCCACCAGCTGCTCTTTCATTCCCGGAACTGCTACAAAATATGTGAACAGCTGCTTCTCTTCATCTGTAAGCTGTCTCTTTCTGGAAATAATAGTGTTCAGATCGATCTCCGGCTGCATATCCTCGATAAAGCGCTCCAGCTGTTCTTCCTCGCTGAGTTCTTCTTTCTCATCGTCTTCTTCCATATCTTCTGTAAGACTTGAGATAAAATCATCCTCTTCATCGTCTTCCGGCTCATCTTTGAATCCGAAATCATCGTCACTGAATTCTTCTTCCTCATCAAGAGGTGTCTCATCTTCGACAGGTATCACAACATCGTCTGTCAGTTTATCCGCTCTGCGATCGTCACTTTCATCCTCAAGGGAAAGATCCTCCGGCATTTCCTTAAGTTGTTCCTCTTCTTCCAGATCATCAAAACCGTCGAATTCGTCCTTGGTATCAGGCTTCTGCACGCCTGTGGGACCATTCAGGAATTCTGCTTCCGCAGCCTGCATATCTTCTTCTGTAACCGGCTCTTCATCTTCATCCAGAACCAGATCCGGAATTCTCCTGTGCGCCGACTCACTTACATCTTCTGCCTGCTGTGCGGAAATCTGTGCCATGATATCCTCAATATCCGCTGCATCCGGCTCCTCCGGAACAAATTCATCTGCCGCGATATCCAGATCTTCTTCGTCTTCTGTTTCCTCGGTTACTTCTGACTGCTGTACATCCGGAGATTTCTCTTCCTCCGGAATATTGATTCCCTGCTCGCTTGCAGCTGCAAGAATGGTATCTTCCAGATTGAATTCCTGCTCTTTCTCAGGTTCCTCGTCTGCTTTTTTATCCTTGGCAACTTCCGCCGCGATCTCATCAATGCTTCCAAAAATTCCGGATGCGTCCGGAATACCGGCAGCGCTGCTTGCATTTTCCGGATCTACATTGATCATAGACTTCGGGATCTTAAGCTCCGGCATACGGATCGTTGCTGAAAAATCAGGCTTGCCGTCTTCATTAAGGGGAACTCCTGAAGTTTCCTTCGGTTCCTCCACAGAATCTTCCTCAACGATCTCAGAAACACTTTCAACTAATTCCTTTTCCGTCGCCTTCTCTGCTTCCGCCTCTTCCGCTTCCTGATAAGCTTCTTCCTCTTCGTCCTGCGGTTCCTGTGTCCGGGCATTTAACTGTACGGTTCCGGCAGACAGATTATCAATACCGGATGCCAGAAGTTCCTCACCATCTCCAGCCTCAGCAGTTTCTGCCGCCTCTTCTTCAGAAGCGTCTTCTTCGGACTTTTCTTCTGTGGCAGCAGTCTCAGCTTCCGGAGTTTCCTCCTCACCAGACTCCTGATCTGCAGAATCCTTGGCAGCTTCAACAGCTTCTGTCTCAGAAGTTTCTTCTGTGTCATCCTGCTCTTCTTCTTCCACGTCCTCAGTTTCTTCCGCAGCCTTCTTATGACCACCGAAGATGTCACGGATTCCCTTGGAAATCTTCTCCTGGAAAGTCTCTGCACTGTTCAGATCACGCTCGTCATCTACCTGGATCGTATCTGTAACCGGTCTGGACTCCTCATATTCAGTTTCTGTAACAGCTTCTGTTTCCTTGCTCTCCCTGATCTCCTGAGCCTTTTCCGGCGGAATCAGTTTCGGGATAAAACGCTGTTCGTATTTCTCTTTTTCTTCTCCTGTGAGAACTCCCATACGCTGTTTCAGGTCAAGGGCTTTCATCACATAAGTTCCGTCATTGAACCAGAGAATCATCTCATTGCAGAGATCCAGGCACTTCTGCTTGTCTCCTGCCTTATAGTAGAGTTTAGCCAGTTCATAGGACCAGCGCTCTGTAAACTCTTTCTCCTTATATTCCTCAAGGATACGGATCTGTTCATTCAGAGATGCATTCTTCGCTCTGGCAATTTTATATCGCAGTATATACTGGCTGTTATCACTACCTGCCACCTCTCTGTACTCGTCAAAGAATTCTGTGGCTTCACTGATCTGTCCCATTTTCAGGGAAACTTCGATCAGACGGTAAAGTATGTTCTTGCCGATCGTCGCTCTGTGATAAGCAAGAAGAAAAATTTCCTTGCTCTCTTCATAGCGCTTGTTAGCTGCGTAGATCTCGCCCACAACACAAAGCGTACGGACATTCTTTACGCGACGCCAGTCAATGCTGTCTACGATCTGCATGGCGCCTTTGTAATCCTGGGCTTCAACCAGCTTGTTGATCTGTCCCAATTTGACGCGAAACTCCTCTTTATCCAAAATATTCACCAACTTTCCATAATCAGAATCAGTTTACCATATGCATACGGGCTTGTCAAAACCCTTTAGGCATATAAACATGCCCCTTTATCACCTGAAAAACCCTGTTTATCTCAAACTGATGACTGACAAAATCATCCAGTCCTGTACAGGTGATCAAAGTCTGAATATCATGTATACTTTCCAGAAGATAAGTCTGCCGGTTACTGTCCAGTTCCGAAAGTACATCATCCAGAAGAAGCACCGGAGTATCCTTGATCTTCTTTTTTACAAGATAGATCTCAGAAAGTTTCAGAGAAAGAGCTGCTGTCCTCTGCTGCCCCTGGGAACCGTATTTCCGGATATCGATCCCGTTTACCTTTACACAGAAATCATCTCTGTGCGGTCCCACAGATGTCAGCTTCATCCGAAGATCCCTGTCCCGGTTCTGCGCCAGTTTCTGTTCAAATTCTGCTGCAGTTACACTTGGTTCATACAGGATCTCCAGTTCTTCCAGCCCACCGGTCAGACCTTTATGGAGGCCTTTTGCAAGTTCATTCAGTTCTTCCACAAACTCTTCTCTTTTTTCAATGATCTTTTTTCCGTAATCTGCCATCTGCATATCCCAGATATCCAACGTACTTTTTAATCCCGGGTTCATATAACAGTCTTTGAGAAGACGGTTTCTCTGGTTCACAATGTGATTATAGCTTGCCAGCTCCGTGATATAAACTCCATCCAGCTGACAAAGCTCTGAATCCAGAAAACGTCTTCTCTCGCCCGGTCCATTCTTGATAATATTAAGATCCTCCGGAGAAAAAAACACAAGATTTACCACACCGAGCAGTTCTCTTGCCTTGCGGATCGGCAGCCCGTTAATGGCAACTCCTTTTGCTTTGTTTTTCCGGAGGTGCATGTCTATTTTGTATGAAAGATCGCCCTTTTTTACCATCATTCGGATATGGGATTCCTCATTCTCGAAGCGGATCATTTCCCGGTCCTTGCTTCCTTTGTGGGATTTACTGGTTCCGGCCAGATAAACCGCCTCCAGAATATTGGTTTTTCCCTGGGCGTTGTCACCGTAGAGAATATTGGTTCCCTGATCAAAATTCATCTCCAGCAACTCATAATTCCTGAAATTATTCAATCTGATGGATTCAATGTACATTCCTTCACCCAATTACATAAATATCTTTTCCATCGTAGGAAATCGTATCTCCCGGATGGATCTTACGGCCACGGCGGTTCTCAACCTCACCGTTTACCAGAACAAGTCCGTCATTGATCGCATATTTTGCCTCAACGCCGTCCTCCACAACTCCTGCCAGCTTCAGAGCTTGGCCAAGTTTGATAAATTCGTCTTTAATTCTGATCTCCAATTTTTTTCCCTCTTAAATTTTCTTTCCTGGATTTGGTTAACACTTTCCAATATATTGCTCAGTGGTGGTAATTAAATACCCCCATTCCCGGCGTTTTCCAAAAGGTGGTATTTTAAATTACCTCCTTCTGGCAGTTTCCGGAGTTTATCCTTTAGTTATCTTGTTTTTGTAATGTGCGTGACCAGCGGACACGCGCCGCCGGCCACATGTTTTTTCAGCATATGGAGAAAAATCTCCTGCTGTCTTTTTGTCCATTATATTGTACAAACTATTATCTTGCCTGATTCTGGTTGATATTTACCGGAAGAATCAGATACGTGTAATTTTCTTCATCATCACGGATAAAGCAGGGAGCTTTCGGGTTCACAAGATAAATTGTTACCGTTTCATCATCAATAACACGAAGGGCATCGATCAGGAATTTCGGGTTAAAACCGATCATAATATCTTTACCCTCTTTTTCAATATCGATCTCTTCATTCATGGAACCCATTGCAGAATCGATCCGAAGTTCCATATCATCATCTGTGATATTAATGATAATTGGTTTCTTGTCAACTTCACGAACCAGCAGCGTTGCACGGTCGATACAATCCAGGAATTCTTTTTTGTTGATTTTGAGTTTCGTCTCGTAATCACTGGAAAGCATCTGATCAATTCTGAAATATTCTCCTTCAATCAGTCGAGAAACTACCATAGTCTGGTCAAATTCAAACAAAATATGGTTTTTTGTGAAGTAAATACTTACCTGATCGTCAACTTCACCGGAAAGAATCTTGCTTACCTCACTTAAAGTTTTTCCCGGAACTACCACCTTACGGTCAGAATATTCTCTCTTAAGGGGCATTTTTCGGATCGCAATTCGATGTCCATCCAGAGAAACTACCTTCAGACAGTTATTTTTAATCTCAAAAAGTTCACCTGTCATCAGTTTATTATTCTCATTAACAGCGATAGAAAAAATGGTTTGTCTGATCATTTCTTTCAGCGTGTACTGAGAAATTGTCAGCGGTTCATCTTTTTCGATCATTGGTAAATATGCAAAATCTTCTCCGGATTTGCCAGGAATATTGAATTTTGCTTTTTCACAGGTAATCGTTGCTGTATATTTTTCGTCTGTTTTGATGGTAATGTCGTTATCAGGAAGTCGTCGGATGATTTCATAGAATATTTTTGCATCAAGAGCAACCCTTCCTTTTTCTTCAATAGTACCTTCAACAATTGTTTCAATTCCCAGTTCCATATCGTTGGTGGTAAATTTGATCTGGTTTGTTGTTGCATCCATGAGGATACATTCCAGTATTGGCATGGTGGTTTTTGATGGAACTGCTTTGAGTGCGATACTTACACTTTTTAACAGACTTGATTTGGAGCAGATAATTTTCATAATGTGTATAACTCCCTTTCTGGATAAATTGTGGTTTTTATAAATATATTTATAGAAAAAATCCGCCGTAACCGCCGTAGGGGGCCAGATTTTGTGAAAAACTCCCGCGAGGCCGGTGTTTTCAGGGTTTTTCGGGTGGGATAACTTTGTGTAAAAGTGGTAGTTTTGGATGTGAATAACCCGGGGATAAAATTACCGCCGTTTTTTCGCAAAAAAGTTGTACACATCTCTCCACATACAATCAACACGTTATACACCAGTAATGTGGAAAACTTCCCTAACCTTGTGGATTAATCTTCTTTTTCAATATATCAATGGTATTTTTTAAGTTATCGTCGGTCTGCAATTCGTTTTCAATCTTCTCGATACCGTGCATAACAGTAGTATGGTCACGGTTTCCAAGAGCTTTTCCGATATTTTTCAAAGGTGTGGAGATGATTTCGCGGCAGAGATACATAGAAACCTGGCGTGGCATGACGATTTTTGAGTTTCGCTTGTTTCCGCTTAGGTCCGCAGGTGTTACTCCATAATGTTCGGCAACAACGGAGATGATGTATTCTGGTGTGATCACCTTTTTTTCATCCGGAGAAATAATATCTTTCAGTGCCTGTTCTGCAAGTTCAAGTGTAACTTCTTTTTTCTCAAGCTTGGCTCCGGCCATGACCTTGTTGAAAGCACCTTCCAGCTCACGGATGTTGGATTTAATATTGGTAGCGATGTATTTGATAACATCTTCACTGATGCTGTAACCGTTCATTTCTTCATTTTTATGAAGGATCGCCATTCGAGTTTCATAATCTGGCAGCGTAATATCTGCGATCAGACCCCATTCGAACCGGGAACGGAAACGTTCTTCCAGGATTTCCATATCTTTCGGAGGTTTATCGGAAGATATGATGATCTGTTTTTTGGCACTGTGGAGACTGTTAAATGTATGGAAAAATTCTTCCTGTGTGGATTCTTTTCCTATAATAAACTGAATATCATCGACGAGAAGAACGTCAATATTCCTGTATTTTTCACGGAATTTGCTCATTGCCGTATTATTTCCGTTTCGGATGGTTTCGATCAGTTCATTTGTGAATTCCTCACTGGTTACATAGAGAACCCGGCTGTTTTTGTCGTGTTCCAGTATAAAATGAGCGATGGAATGCATAAGATGCGTTTTTCCGAGACCGGCTCCGCCGTAAATAAACAGAGGATTATAGGTATCTCCTGGTGATTCGGCAACTGCGAGTGCTGCTGCCTGGGCGAATTTGTTGTTGCTTCCTACTACGAAAGTATCGAAAGTATATTTTGGGTTTAAATGAGCTTCTTCGTAACGTGTATCATGATTCTGTTTATCATAGGAAGGTTTTTTTTCTTCTTCTTTCTCGAGGAGATCTTTTTTCAGAACAAATCGCACTTCACATTCTTCCATGCCTGTCAGTACACAGATTGTAACCTGAAGAGGTATTTTGTAGCGTTTACTGATGTAATTGACACCAATTGCCGCCTGTTCTGAAGGAACTGCCACTGTTATCAGACTTCCGTCAACCTCATAAACTTCCAGTGGCTTAAGCCAGGTATTAAAAGGGACATCATTCACCTCATATTCAGATTTGACAGTTTGCAGGATCTCCTCCCATTTTTCAATAACAGCGTTCATTTTTTCCTCCCATGAGTAATATAATAACCCCAGTTTGCGACTGGAGACAGATATCCTTTTATATATTACAATGAAAATGGGGTTTTAGCAATGGAAAACGTTGAGATTTTGGGGAAAACAATGTGGATAATTTGGGGAAATTACTGTGGATTAGGGTGGAAAATAGTGTATAACTGGGAAATCGGTTTCCATAAGTTAACGAGGTGTGGAAAATACGGAGAATTTATGTGTATAAAATTGTCCACTGTCAAAATACCGCAAATAAAGGGATTTTTTGAAGATGCTATAAAAAATCATCCTGAAAAAGTGGATAGTTTTACTGGTAATCCACTAGTTATCCACAAGTTATCCACATTTTGTGGATAATGTTACGTAAACCATAAGCGTAATCCACATAATGATAAAAAATAAAAACCACGAAGCAGGCGGTATTTTTCAAACCCCTGATTTTATCGGGTTTTTTGCAATTTTCCCTTGACGAAAAGGAGGTTTATTTATATAATTGAAACGATGTTCTGAATGATAAGTTATTTCATAACAATTATTAAAATAGATAAAGGAGGTGCTTTACCTATGAAGATGACATTTCAGCCAAAAAAGAGATCCAGAGCTAAAGTTCACGGCTTCAGAGCTCGCATGAGCACAAAGGGCGGACGTAAAGTATTAGCTGCAAGAAGATTAAAAGGAAGAAAACAGTTATCAGCATAAGCTGTAAGACCGCATTTATGTGGTCTTTTCTTCTATCCGGAGAAATATCCGCGCAGGCGGTATGATTAAGGAGGATCCGTTTGATCAGATCAGAGTCCTTAAAAAAGAATCAAGATTTTAAAGTTGTATATCAGAACGGAACATCATATGCGAATCGGCTTCTGGTGATGTACGTGCTGAAGAATCAGCACATGAAGAATCGTCTGGGAATATCAGTAAGCAAAAAAGTAGGGAATAGTGTGGTTCGCCACAGACTCACCAGACTGATCAGAGAAAGTTATCGTCTCAACGAAACAGATTTTGACAGTAACCTTGATATTGTAGTAGTAGCGAGAGCTTCAGCCAAGGGCAAAGGCTTTCACGAGATCGAGAGTGCTTTTATGCATCTTGCAAAAAAGCATCATATAACAGGGAATGAACATGATAAAGAAATTTCTGATTAAGATGATAAGACTCTATCAAAAATATATATCGCCGATGAAGAGAACGAAATGTCCTTATATTCCCACATGTTCTCAATATGGTTTGGAAGCAATCGAAAAATATGGCGCATTCAAGGGCAGTCTTCTTGCGGCATGGAGGATCCTGCGATGCAATCCTTTTTCCCATGGAGGCTATGACCCTGTGCCATGAATTATTTTGTGACTGTTTGGCCTCTTTTTCCCGGGGCGAAATAGTTACCGGACTTTTACAATTGAATAAGAAGTCTAGGAGGAAATGAATTTGGAACTGTTTTTAGCAACAAAAACCGGAACTCCTATTATCGGACAGATCGCGTCTGTGATGGGATGGATCATGGATGGCATATATAAGATGCTTGACGGCCTGTTCGGAATCCAGAACATTGGTCTTTGTATCATTATCTTCAGTATTCTTATCTTTGCCTTTATGACACCGCTGCAGATCAAGCAGCAGAAATTCTCCAAGTTAAGTGCGATCATGCAGCCCGAGATCCAGAAGATCCAGAAGAAATATCAGGGTAAAAAAGATCAGGACTCCATGATGAAAATGAACGAAGAAACCCAGGCTGTTTATCAGAAATATGGTGTTTCTCCAACCGGTAGCTGTGTACAGTTAGCCATTCAGATGCCTATTCTGTTTGCTCTGTATCAGGTTATCTACCGGATTCCTGCTTACGTTGGAAGTGTAAAGAACATTTTTACTGGTGTAGTTGACAACCTGTTAGCTGTAAACGGATACACAGATATCCTGCAGCAGTTTATCACAGACCATTCCATGACACGAGTACGTCTCGTTATGGACAGTGCCGGAAATGCTACAAGTAACTCTATTGTTGATTTTCTGTATGCACTTTCTCCTTCCCAGTGGAAAGAGTTGGCACAGATGGATCAGTTTTCAGGATTTTCTGATGCGATCACAAAAGCATCCGGAAATATTTCCAAGATGCAGGGCTTCTGTGGCCTGAATATCGCAGATCAGCCGCTGTACTATATCATGGAGTTCTTCAAAAATCATGGTTCTCTGTTACTTGCGATCGTAGCACTTCTGATCCCGGTTCTTGCATGGGCAACTCAGATGCTGAACCTGAAGCTTATGCCACAGGCTGCAACACAGCCGGCAGACGGAAATGATCAGGCCAGCGCAATGGCAAACTCCATGAAAACCATGAACATGGTCATGCCTCTGATGTCTGCATTCTTCTGTTTCACATTCCCGGTTGGTCTTGGTATCTACTGGATCGCCAGTGCTGTCGTGCGAAGTGCCCAGCAGTTTGCCATCAACCGTCATCTTGATAAGATGAACATTGATGATCTGGTTAATGAGAATATGAAGAAGATCGAAGCAAAGCGTGCGAAGGAAGGACTTCCGCCGCAGAAGATCACCAATCAGGCTCATCAGTCCGCCAAGAATATCAATAAACCTGTGATCAATAAGGGTAACAGCGGAAACAACGGTGCTTCAGACAGAGCACAGAAGGTTGATACTGCTTATGAGAAGGCAAGAAATGCAAAACCAGGCAGCATCACAGCCAAAGCAAATCTCGTAAGAGACTTTGATGAGAGAAATAAGAAGAAATAATCAGGAACGGAGGGGTTCGTAATGGAGGATTACATTCAGTTTTCAGCAAAAACAAAGAATGAAGCTATCACAAAAGCGTGTCTTGAGCTTGGAACTTCCAGTGACCAGCTTGATATTCAGGTTATCAGTGAAGGCAGCTCCGGATTCTTCGGAATCGGCAGCAAACCTGCCGTGATCAAAGTTCGCAGAATCGAGCCAGTTTCTGATATGCAGGAGATCGATGAACTGGTAGAGTCCGTGAAACTGGACGCTATTAAAGAAGAGAAGAAATTAGACAAGCCTTTTACTCCAAATGTAAAGAAAGAATCTGCACCGAAGGCAGCTCCTGTAAAGGAGAAGAAACCGGTAAAAACAGAGTCTGTACAGGCGGAGAAAACATCTGAAGAGGCACCTTTGAAGGCTGCAGCACCGAAGGAAAGACCTGCAAGAGATTCCCAGGGTAAAGCAAAACCTGCACGTGAGAAACAGCCGAGAGCTCCGAAGGAGCGCCAGCCAAAGGAAACACGTGAAAAAGCACCGAAGCAGGGCAGACCGGTAGAGATCCTGACTGATCCGGAGAAGATCAAAGAGGTTGAGGAGAGAGCAGTAGTATTTCTTCGTGATGTATTCGGATCCATGGATCTTGGAGAAGTGGAGATCACATCGAAATACAACACAGCTGACGGTTCTCTGGATGTAGATTTTGAAGGTGAGGATATGGGTATCCTGATCGGAAAAAGAGGTCAGACACTGGATTCTCTTCAGTATCTGACAAGCCTTGTAGTAAACAAAGGCGAGTCTACTTACATTCGTGTAAAGCTTGATACAGAGGACTACAGACGCCGCCGTAAAGAAACTCTGGAAAACCTTGCAAGAGGAATCGCCTTCAAGGTAAAGAAAACCAGAAAACCGGTAGTTCTGGAGCCGATGAATCCATACGAGAGAAGAATCATCCATGCATCTCTGCAGGGCAACCGCTATGTAGAGACAGTCAGTGAGGGAGAAGAACCTTACAGACATGTAGTGGTAAAACTGAAACGTAATAATTACTGATTCAGTGGTAAGAATATAAGCCGTATCCCGGAGCGTTAAGCTTCGTGGATGCGGCTTTTTTTCATAAAACCGGAAAGTCAAGCGGATATTCGCAATGGAAGCAGGGGACTTACTTGATTTGGTTAAAAATTATCATTGCAATCTCCACAACAATTCTTTATAATCATTGAAGAGCAAATAATAAAAGATATTTCTGCAGCGGACATTCGGAATGCAGAGATCAGCTTTATAAATATGGAAACTGACAGAAGATGTTATTCTAGGTGAAAGCGTGAATAACACGTGTTTTTTGCGTGTAAAAAGCTTTTCCGGAGTAACATTTTTGCGTTTAACCGGATAAACTGTGCAGCAGTTATCTGATGCAGAATTACATAGCAGATGCGGATGTTTTTATCCGCCTGATAAAGGAGAGTGAAAAATGGAAGAGACAACGATTGCGGCGATTTCCACGGCCATGAGTGCATCGGGAATCGGAATCGTCAGGATCAGTGGCCCGGAGGCCTTCGAGATCGCATCCAGAGTATACCGTTCTAAAGGAGGAAAAAAATCTCTGAAAGACGTTCCAAGCCACACGATCCATTATGGATATATCTATGATAGTGAAGAAATGGTAGACGAAGTTCTGGTCATGGCCATGCGCGCACCAAGAACCTATACAGGGGAAGATACCATAGAAATCGACTGCCACGGCGGTGTTTTGGCTATGAAAAAAGTACTGGAAACTGTGCTGAAAAACGGAGCCATTATTGCCGAACCGGGAGAATTTACCAAGCGTGCATTCCTCAATGGAAGGATCGATCTTTCCCAGGCAGAAGCCGTTATGGACGTGATACAGTCCAAAAATGAGTACTCATTAAAGAATTCTGTAGGCCAATTAAAGGGTTCAGTCCGAAAAACCGTACAGCAGATCAGAGAAAAATTACTGTACCATATAGCGTACATTGAATCGGCATTAGACGACCCGGAGCACTATGATCTGACAGGATACTCAGAAGAATTAGAGCAGATCGTAGCAGAAGAAAAAGAAAAAATACAGAACCTGTTAAAAACATCCGGAGACGGAAAGATTATTCAGGAAGGCATCCGGACAGTAATCCTGGGCAAGCCAAACGCAGGAAAATCATCTCTGCTGAATCTGCTTCTGGGAGAAGACAGAGCCATCGTAACCGACATCGCAGGAACCACCAGAGATGTACTGGAAGAGTACATCAACCTGCACGGGATCACATTAAAGATCGCCGACACAGCCGGAATCCGCCAGACGGAAGATATCGTTGAGAAGATCGGCGTATCCAAAGCCAAAGAAATGGCAGCAGATGCGGATCTGATTCTCTATGTCGTAGATTCCTCCGTACCGCTGGATGAAAACGACGAAGAAATCATAAAAATTTTGCAAGAGAAAAAGACAATTGTCCTCTACAGCAAGACAGATCTTAAATCTGCTATAGATATAGAAGATTTGAAGTCCAGAATAAACCAGCCGGTAATTCCAATCTCTGCAAAAGAAGAAACAGGAATTACGGATCTGGAAGAAAAAATCCGGGAAATGTTCTTCAGTGGGGAGATAAACTTCAATGATGAAGTATATATCACGAATGAGCGCCACAGGCAGGAACTTCTGAAAGCGAAGGAGAGTCTTTCTCTGGTAGAGAACAGTATAGAGAGCGGAATGCCGGAGGATTTTTATTCTATAGATTTGACGGATGCGTATGAGAGTTTGGGAAGGATTCTGGGAGAATCACTTGGGGAAGACCTTGTTAATGAGATATTCTCTAAATTTTGTATGGGCAAGTAGTTCCCACGAGGGTTGCGTGAGTACGCAGGGATTTATGCATATGCATAGGCATAGGCTGCGGAAGCCCGCAGAGGTATTTCACATTGGAATGTGAGAAAACCGCAAAGGGGCACAAGGCCGCGCCCCTCTGCACACCCCTGGGCCTTTTTTACAAAGTGCGGCGATTGAGGAAGGCAGAAAGTTACTAACCTGTGCCTGTATGCTTCTGTACTGGCAATTCAACACTGAGCCGAAACGTGGCAAACAGAACTTTGTATACCCCCGCAGACGTGCACCGCACGTCGAGAGCCTCGTTGCAGCTACACTGCAACAATCGGCACAGCGTCCCATATTCAACACCGAAGAATACAGACAAAAGTCGATAAAGTCACACATCTCCACAACCAAGCGCTTCTAAAAAAAAGCCCGAGGGGTGTGCAGAGGGGCCGTGGCTTTACGGCCCCTTTGCGATTTTCCTTATCTTCCCAAAGCAAGAACCCCATGCCTCCTGCCAAGGAAAGCAAAACATACATCACACAATAAAAACAAAGATAAAAAATAGAAATAAAGGAGAAAAAGCATGAAAAATCTGGAACAGTCTTTCGACATCATAGTAGTAGGCGCCGGCCACGCAGGCTGCGAAGCCGCATTAGCAAGTGCCCGTCTGGGCCTGCAAACAGTCATGTTCACAGTCAGCGTAGACAGCATCGCCCTGATGCCCTGCAACCCCAACGTAGGCGGCAGTTCCAAAGGCCATCTCGTCCGCGAACTGGACGCCCTCGGTGGAGAAATGGGCAAAAATATAGACAAAACATTCATCCAGTCCAAAATGCTCAACCAGTCCAAAGGCCCTGCAGTCCATTCTCTCCGTGCCCAGGCCGACAAACAGGCTTACAGCACCGAGATGCGAAAAACTCTGGAAAACACAGAAAACTTAACTATCCGCCAGGGCGAAGTAACAGAACTTCTGGTAGAAGATAACCACATCACCGGTGTAAAAACCTTTTCAGGAGCCACCTACCACGCAAAAGCCGTAGTTCTCTGTACAGGAACCTACCTCAAGGCCCGCTGCATCTACGGCGATGTCAGCAACTACACAGGACCAAACGGCCTTCAGGCAGCCAACTATCTCACGGATTCTCTGAAAAAACTGGGAATCGAAATGTTCCGCTTCAAAACAGGAACCCCTGCCAGGATCGCCGGAAACACCATCGATTATTCCAAAATGGAAGAGCAGTTCGGAGACAAAAGAGTCGTACCGTTCTCCTTCTCCACAGACCCGGAATCCGTACAGATCGAGCAGAAATCCTGCTGGCTGACCTACACAAACGAAAAAACACACGAGATCATCCGCGCAAACCTGGACAGATCCCCTCTTTATTCCGGAATGATCGAAGGAACCGGTCCGCGTTATTGCCCGTCCATCGAAGATAAAGTCGTCCGTTTTGCAGACAAAAAACGCCATCAGGTATTCATTGAGCCAGAAGGCCTTTACACAAATGAAATGTACATCGGAGGAATGTCCAGCTCCCTTCCGGAAGATGTCCAGTACGAAATGTACCATTCCGTACCAGGCCTGGAGCACGCCAAGATCGTGAAAAATGCCTACGCCATTGAGTATGACTGCATCAATCCACGCCAGCTCTACCCGACACTGGAATTCAAAAAGATCAAGGGCCTTTTCAGCGGCGGACAGTTTAACGGAAGCTCAGGATACGAGGAAGCAGCCGCTCAGGGTCTGATCGCAGGAATCAACGCAGCCATGGAAGTAAAAGGAAAAGAACAGCTGATCCTGGATCGCTCCGAGGCATATATCGGCGTTCTCATCGATGATCTGGTAACAAAAGAAAACCATGAGCCGTACCGAATGATGACAAGCCGCGCCGAATACCGCCTGCTGCTCCGTCAGGACAATGCAGACCTCCGTCTCCGCAAAAAAGGCTGGGAGGTTGGCCTGATCGATGATGAGACATACCATAAACTGCAGAAAAAAGAACGAATGATCCATGAAGAGATCGAGAGAGTAGAACATACGACTGTAGGCGGTTCTGCAGAAGTACAGAGCCTTCTGGAATCTCAGGGAAGTACATTGCTGAAATCAGGAACCACCATTGCAGAGCTGATCCGCAGACCGGAACTTAACTATAAAGTGCTTGCACCGATTGATAAAGAAAGACCGGAACTTCCAGAAGATGTATGTGAGCAGGTAGAGATCAACATCAAATATGATGGCTATATCCGCCGCCAGATGAAACAGGTGGAGCAGTTCAAAAAACTGGAGCAGAAAAAAATTCCGGAAGACATTGATTATGAAGATGTAGGAAGCCTCCGCATTGAAGCACGTCAGAAACTGGAGGCTTACAGACCGGTATCCATCGGCCAGGCATCCCGAATCTCCGGCGTATCCCCGGCAGATATCTCTGTACTTCTTGTATACCTGGAAAGCAAAGCCGGACATAAACATTGATAACATTCTGAATAATGAAAACATAAAAAACAAAGAATAAGAGAGGAAACTGCATGTACAATTTAGAAATCCTGGAAAAAGGCTGCGAAGAACTTGGAATTACTCTTAATGACACGCAGAAAAATCAGTTTATCCAGTTCTACGAATTCCTTGTAGAAAAAAATAAAGTTATGAACCTTACCGGAATTACAGAATTCGATGAGGTTCTCGTGAAACATTTCCTGGACAGCCTTTGCTGTGTCAAAGCCGTAGATATGAGCAAGGTAAAAACGGTCATGGACATCGGAACCGGTGCCGGATTTCCGGGGGTTCCCCTGAAGATCGCTTTCCCGGAATTGGAAGCCTGCCTTCTGGATTCCCTGAACAAAAGAGTGAAATTCCTGGAAGAAACCTTTGCACTCCTTGGACTTGAGAACATCTCAGCCATCCACGGAAGAGCCGAAGAATATGCAAAAAACAAAGCCTACAGAGAAAAATATGACCTCTGTGTATCCAGAGCAGTATCCGGTCTTGCAACCCTGTCCGAATACTGTCTCCCATACGTAAAAGTCGGAGGACTTTTTGTCTCCTATAAATCCGGCTCAGTAAAGGAAGAAGCCGAAGCGGCGGAAAAAGCAGTAAAAATCCTCGGTGGAAAGATCCGAGACATTCAGTACTTCGATCTTCCGGGATCCGAGATCAGCCGTTCCCTGGTCATCATCGAAAAAGTAAAAAACACACCTGGAAAATACCCGAGAAAAGCAGGAACGCCGCTCAGAGAACCACTGGCATAACAGAATCTTGCTGCTCAGAAAATGTAATCTCCTGTCGAACAAAAGAAGAATTTGTGTGACAGGAGATTTTTCGCTGATTTGTTTCACAAAATTATCACAAATTTATCCTACTTTTATCACAAATTACTTTTACACTATAAAATGATAGAGATGCCCCTGGATTCCCCCATTCTCTGTTTCATCCAGGGGCATTTTCTATTGAAAAGACGCCAGAGTCAAAGGGCCTCTGTTTTACGACCTTTTGCCTCTGGCATCTTATAAGATGGGAAATCAAGAATTGAAAAAGTATTTCCCGGAGAATAAAAGGAGGAGAGTAAAGTGATCGAAGTAAGTAATCTGGTCAAAAAATACGGCGATCATACAGCCGTTGACCATCTTTCCTTTCAGATCGAAAAGGGGAAAATTTACGGATTCCTGGGCCCCAACGGTGCAGGAAAATCAACAACAATGAACATGATCACAGGATACATTGCTTCCACAGAGGGAAAAGTAATGATCGATGGTCATGACATTCTGGAAGAACCGGAGGCAGCCAAGAAATGTATCGGCTATCTGCCGGAAATGCCGCCACTCTATTTTGACATGACTGTTCTTGAGTACATGAAATTTGCGGCTGATCTGAAAAAAATCCCAAGAAACCAGAAAGACAAACAGATAAAAGAAGTCATGGATATGGTAAAGATCACAGACATGAAAGACCGTCTGATCAAAAACCTTTCCAAAGGTTACCGCCAGAGAGTTGGCCTTGCACAGGCGATCCTTGGATATCCGGAAGTGATCATCCTGGATGAGCCTACAGTAGGACTTGACCCGAAGCAGATCATCGAGATCCGTGACCTGATCAAAAGCCTGAAACAGAAACATACGGTTATCTTAAGTTCTCATATCCTTTCCGAGGTGAGAGCAGTATGTGATTACGTTCTGATCATTTCACACGGAAAACTGGTAGCCAGTGATACGCCGGACAATCTGGAACGTCTGGCAGCAGGTTCCAACAGTCTCCTTATGAAAGTAAAAGGCGAGAAAGATACCATCCGAAAAGATCTGGAAACGATCGAAGGCGTTACCGGTGTGGAAATGTCCTACGACAGCGACGAAGAACTGTGGAAAACAAAAGTTTCCATTCAGGAAAATGTGGATATCCGCGAAAAAGTTTTCTATGCTATGGCAAAAGCAAACTGCCCGATCTACGAGATGCAGGTTAAGAGAGTTTCTCTTGAGGATGTATTCCTTGAGCTTACCGAAGGAGAAAAAAAGAAATCCACCGGGAAACAGGAAAGATCACAGTGGAAACCGGTAGAAGATAAATCTTCGGAAACAGAAAAATCTGAGAAAACGGAGAAAGCTTCAGATAAAAAAGAGGGGGATCAGTCATGACAGCAATTTTTAAAAGAGAACTGAAAAGCTATCTGACCTCCATGGTTGGATATCTCTTCATATTTTTTGTCCTGGTGCTGACTGGAATTTATTTTTCCGCATATCAGCTCTCAGCAGGTTATTCAAAATTTGAATCTACATTAAGCGCACTGACCTTCGTGTTCCTGATCGGTGTGCCGATCCTTTCCATGCGTGTACTTGCAGAAGAACGTAAACAAAAAACAGATCAGCTGCTTCTGACAGCGCCGATATCTGTGTGGGATATCGTATTTGGAAAATACCTTGCACTGGTAGCCGTATTTGCCATTCCGGTTGTGATCATGTGCTTTTATCCACTGATCATGAGTAAATTTGGAACCATTTCCTATGCTTCCGCATATACAGGAATCCTGGGATTTTTCCTTCTTGGATGTGCGAATCTGGCAATTGGTGTATTTATGTCAGCACTTACGGAAAGCCAGGTAATTGCAGCAGTACTTACTTTTGTATTTCTGTTTGCTTTCTATATGATGAATGGAATTTCCTCATTTTTCTCACAGACTTCCATGTCAACGGCAGTGGCATTCGGACTTCTGATCGTGGCGATCGCAATTATCATTTATACCATGATCAAAAATGTTCTGATCTCTGCAGTGATCGGAGTTGTAGGAGAAGTTGCCCTTGTGATCGTATACGTTGTAAAATCAAGTATTTTCCAGGGTGGTATCCAGAAAGTACTGAATGTATTTAATCTGAGCGGACATTATGAGAACTTTACAAACGGTGTGTTTGACGTGACAGGAATCGTATATTTTATCTCTGTTGTTGCAATCTGTCTGTTTCTCACCATGCAGTCCATTCAGAAGAGACGCTGGAACTAGGGGGTTAATGGAAATGAAATTCAGTGAGAAATTCAAGAAAAATAAAAGCGAGGCAGTAGAGACAGAAACTGCACAGGATTCCGGGAAAAAGAAACATAAACCAGATCCGAAAAAACTGGTAGGCACTATCAGTAAAAAGCATATTAAAAATGGTACTTACAGCATGGCTATGGCAGCGATCTTTATCGTGATCGTAGTTGTGATCAATATGATCGTAGGTGCAATCCCGTCTAAATATTCACAGCTGGATGTAAGTTCATCCAAGCTTTATACCATCGGTGATGAGACAAAGAAAGTGCTGAAAGCACTGGATAAAGATGTGACCATTTACCAGATCGCACCAAGCGGCTCTGAGGATGATACGATTTCCAACCTGCTGTCACGCTATAAAGATGAGTCCAAACATATTAAAGTTGAAGTAAAAGATCCGGTTGTAAATCCGAAATTTGCTTCTGAATATACAAGCGATGATCTTGCATCAAACAGCCTGATCGTAGTTTGCGGAGACAGAAAAAAAGTTATCAATTACAACGATATGTATTCTACTTCTGTAGACTACAATACCTGGCAGCAGACCACGACCGGATTTGACGGTGAGGGACAGATCACAAGTGCTATCGGATATGTGACATCCGAGAACCTTCCGATCATGTACACGTTATCCGGACATGGCGAAAAAGATCTGGATTCCAGCTTTAAAGAGGATATCCAGAAAGCCAACATTGATATCAAGGATCTGAACCTTCTCACAGAAGGAAAAGTTCCGGACGATGCTGACTGCCTGATGATCGTATCTCCGACGAGCGATATTTCCGAGGAAGAAAAAACAGAGATCCTGGATTATCTGGAGGCGGGCGGAAAGGCCATGATCTTCTCTGATTATACACAGGATGATCTGCCGAACTTCGATGCTGTCCTTGAAAATTATGGCGTAAAACGTGCAGCAGGAATCGTATTTGAGGGCGACAGCCAGCATTATGGAATGCAGATGCCGTATTATCTGGTACCGACTGTTAACAGCACAGATGCAAGCTCTGAGACCGCTTCCGCAGGCTCTTATGTACTGGCTCCATATGCACAGGGTATTCAGAAAACAGATGACGTAAGAGATACCGTAACGATTGACAGTATCCTGACAACTTCTAACCAGGCTTACTCTAAGACAAACATGCAGAGCAGCAATATCGAGAAAGAAGACGGAGATGTAGACGGCCCGTTTGATCTTGGTGTTGCCATTACTGAGAAACTGGATGATGACAAGGAAACACAGATCGTTTACTACTCCACAGCAAATCTGATGGAGAGTCAGGTAAACCAGATGGTATCCGGCGGAAATGAAAAACTTCTTCTGGAGTCCTTAAACTGGATGACCAGCACAGATGACGGCAATTCCGTTTCCATCCCATCCAAGAGCCTTGAGTCTACAAGCCTGACCGTAACGGATTATGATGCAGCCTTCTGGAAGATCTGTACTATTGGTCTGATCCCGGGAGTGTTCCTTGTTGCAGGATTTTTAATCTGGCTTAAGAGGAGAAAAGCATAATGAAAAAATCAACCAAACTTGTTTCAGCTGTTGTTGTTCTGGCAGTTCTAGGTGGTACGTATGTGGGACTGAATACCTACGTATCCAAAGAGGAAAAGACAGAGAGCAGCAGTGAGGAGGAAAGCAAAACAGAAGTGTTTTCCGTGAAAACGGATGACATCAAATCTCTGGAATTTATCGTAGACAAGAAGGAAACTACCTTTGAGAAAAAAGATGATTCCTGGGTGAAAAAAGATGAGACTGCTTTCCCTGTAAATCAGACAACTCTGGATTCTGCAGCTTCCGCCATCGAAAAGGTGGAAGCTGACAGGGTTCTGAAAAAAGTAGACGATCTTACCGAATATGGGCTGGATTCCCCGTCCAATACGGTGACCGTTGATACCAGTGATGGCACAACCAAGTTTAATATCGGAGATGAGAATACTTCCACGAATCAGTATTACATTTCCAAAGATGATGATGACAGTACTGTGTATGTAGTAGCGGCAGATACGGTCACTCCGTTTATGAAATCTCTTTACGATTATGCACAGGGAGAAGATTTCCCGACAATTGATTCTTCCACAGTAAAGAAAGTCCAGGTAAGCGAGGATAAAGATTCCTATGTTCTGGAAGAAAATTCTGATGGAGCTACCTGGGATGTTTCCAGCGATGGAAGCAGTGATAAAGAAACTGCGGATACTACAGCAGCAGGAAATGTAACCTCCGGACTTGGAAATTTTGCATATGATCAGTTTGTAAATTATAATGCAGAGGATCTTTCACAGTATGGCCTTGATAAGCCGTATACGACGATTACAGTGGATTATCAGGAAGAGGTGAAGGATGACAGCTCAGACAGTACAGATTCTTCAGAAAAGGATTCTACAGCCTCTGAGAGTGATTCTGAGAGTGTCGACAGTACTGATGATAAAGCTTCAGCAGAAAACAGTTCGACAGATAGTTCTGACAGCACGGATGCTTCTGATGCCAGCAGTTCTTCAGAGGATACCAAGACAACAACAGTAGATAAACAACTTGTTATCTACGTTGGCGATGAAGCAAGTGATGGCAGTCGATATGTAACTGTGGATAACAAACATATTTATACAATGTCCGCGGATACTCTGAGCGCAGTTATTGACAAAGCACCATCAGATCTCTGGTCACTGATCGTCAATTATCTGTCTGTAAAAAATCTGGATCAGCTTCAGGTTACTTACGGCGGCGCAACAAATACTGTAAATGTTTCACGTGAAACATCCAAAGATGATGACGGCAATGATAAAGAGACAACGACTTATCAGCTGGATGGTAAGGAGATAGAAAGTACAACCTTTACCACTTTCTATAACAAGCTGATAAATATGGCAGGCCAGAAGAGACTGACGGACGCTTATACACCGGCTACAGACCCGGAGATGACTGCTGTATTCACAGACTCTGATAAGAACCAGACAACCGTTACCTTCTACACATATGACACAAACTATTACGCAGCTGTCGTTGGAAACAAAGTATTTCTCGTAAACAAAATGACGGTAAAAGAAATGTTTAATGCATATGAGACACTGATAAACGGTGAATCAAAAACAGAAGCCACAGCAACACCAACGGCTGAGGCGGAAAAGTGAAAAATAAAACTAAGCCCCGGAATTCCATGGATCAGGAGTTCCGGGGCTTTCTATAATAAAAAAACCTGTACAGTGGTTTTTCAGTCCACCGTACAGGTTTTATTTTTTTTATATCCAACAGAAGGTTCGGGGGAGCTTCTGTCAGTTACATATTAGTTAAGCAAGACCTCTTTCTTCCAGCCAGTCGAAGAGAACGATTTTTTCTTCTTTCTTTCTCTTGGCCATGTGATTGAACTGAAGGATTGTCAGGATCGTGAAGATCACAAACAGTACAGCCAGTACAATTACAGAAGTAGTAATGCTTCTGCCACCACTGATCGTTGCACGGAATGCATCAACTGTGTAGGTGAATGGCAGGTATGCGTGAATCTTTGCAACAAATGCAGGAGAAATCTCGACCGGATAAGTACCGGCAGATCCTGCAAGCTGAACGACCATGAATACCAGCATCAGGAAACTTCCTACTTTACCAAGTGTAATGTTGAAGAAGTACATCATGGATGTAAAGGTCATTGCTGCGAGGCAGGCGAAGAGAACTGTCTTGCCCATCTCAGCAGGGGTGAATCCGTTAAATGCATGTAACAGAAGGATCAGACAGATTGCCTGAAGCATTGCTACCGGATAAAGTACGGAAGCTTTGCTTGCCCACCATGCAAAACCGGATTTCAGTTTGCCTTTATACTGAGCCAGAGGATACATCAGGCAGAATGCCAGTGCACCAACCCAGAGGCCTACAGACATCATATAAGGTGCCATTGCGTGTCCGTTATTCGGAACATCGGTAAGTTTTGTTTCATCGCTCACAACAGGTGTTGCGAACATTTTAATTGTTTCATCACTTGCTGAGTTATCTTTAACTGTTTTAGCTCCATCACTGAGGCTTGTGGTTAATGTCTTGGAACCATCTTTCAGTTCTTTCATACCACTTCCAAGTTTCTTGGAACCATCATACAGCTGAGAGGAACCACTCTGGATCTGAGCAGCACCATCTGCAAGCTGTTTCGCACCATTGTTCAGAGTGCTGTTGTTACTTACAAGTTTCTTGGTACCACTGAGAAGAGTTGAGGTACCGTTTGCTAATGTCTTAGTTCCGTTTGCAAGAGTAGTAGCACCGCTGGAAAGAGTTTTAGCTCCAGTGGAAAGCTGACTGGTACCGCTTGTAAGAGCAGAACTGTTAGCGGCCAGTTTAGCGACGCCATCTGTGTATGTCTTAATTCCTGTAGTCAGTGTTTCAGAACCATCGGCAAGCTGACCTGCACCGGATTTCACCTGCGGAAGTGCGCTTGTGATCTGTTTTCCTGCTTTTTTCAGACTTGTTGCGCCATCAGTAAGTTTCTTGTTGTTTGCGGTTAATTTATCAAATCCATCGTTCAGAGCTTTGATTCCGGCGGCTGCTTTCGGGAAAGCTGCGGTACCAGTCTCCAGTTTCTGAAGTCCGGCGGAAACAGTTTTTGTTCCGGTATTTACAGCTGTTGCACCCGCGTACAGCTGCTGTGTAACAGCGGAAAGCTGAGAGATCATATCTGTAGGAAGCTGACCTGCAACTGCGCCCATTGTAGTAGCGGCTGTGCCCATTTCTGTAGCACCGCTGCCCATTTCTGCTGCACCATTGCTCATTTCTGTAGCACCACTTGTCAGTCCGTCTGCAAGCTGGTTCAAAGTTGCTGCAGCACCTGTCAGAGTCTGTACACTGCTCTTAATATCCTCAGTTTTGCTGTTCAGCTGTGAAAGTGCATCTCCAAGTTCTCCCTGAACTGCATCAATTTCACCATTTACAACGCCCAACTGGGAAACCTGATCAGAATATCCGGCTGCAAAGGAAGTATCTACCTGAGAAGCGCTTCCGGCAGCACCGGACAGAGTATTGATCACATTGCTGAGGCTTTCAGCGGAAATTTTTCCATCTTCATCCTGTGCGCTCTGAATTGCCTGAAGTTCTGCAACAGCAGAGTTCATAGCCTGCTGTGCGGCATCAATTCTTCCGTTTGCGTCATTAAGTGTTGAAGTTGTTGTCTGTCCGTATGTATCCATTGCGGAGCTTACTGCACTGATCTGAGCTTTCATTCCACCAAATGCAGTACCAAGACCCTCTGCTTTGGAAGAAAGCATTGTACTTGCATCAGTAAGAGCACTTGCTGCACTGTTAAGACCAGGTACGATCTGACCGGTAACAGCTGACGCACCCTGAGTCATGGCTGCGGAAGCGGATTCCATACCAGTTTGAGCCTTAGTCATACCGGCGGAAGCAGATTCCATACCTTTCTGAGCCTTTGTAAGGCCACTGGAAAGCTGTTTGAAGGATTCTTCAGTAGTGCTTCCCTTCAGAGCAGAAACAGTGTCGTTAAGCTTTTGGGTTCCTGCTTCCAGAGCTGCAGTTCCGGATACCAGAGACTGAGAATCTTTAGTTCCTTTTGTAACGCCGGTATTTAACTGAGCGATACCATCAGAAACATCTCCAAGGCTTTCCAGAGCGGAGAGCTGTTTAGCGCCGTCTGCCAGTTCCTGTGCACCCTTTACATAAGCGGTTGTTCCATCAGCCAGAGTATCTGCACCGCTGACATACTTTGTAGCACCACTGGAAAGAGTATTGATACCTTCGCTTAAAGCTTTGGCACCGGATTCCAGGCTGCTTGCACCGCTTTTCAGTGCATCGGAGTTTTCATTCAACTGATCAACACCTGCGGTGTACTGTTTCACACCTTTATCCAGAGTGTCAACACCGGTTGTAAGCTCCGGTACCTTGTTGGTGAGAGTAGCGACACCACTGTCAAGCTGTTTTGCTCCATCATCCAGACTCTTGGCTCCGTCGTTAACCTGAGCTACACCATCGGTGTATGTCTTAAGTCCCTCTGTGAGACTGTCAGCACCGCTTACGAATGTAAGAGTACTTGTGGAAAGTTTTTTCAGGTTCTTGGTAATGGTTTTGTTACCATCAGCAGCTGTAGTCAGTCCGTCTTCAAGTTTTCCGGATCCGTCAGCAGCTTCCTGCATTCCGTCACCCGCTTCTGAGATAGAATCAAAAACGGTTTCTGTATAGGTTTCTGTAACCTGGGAGGCGATGTTGTCGCGAAGCTTCAGCATTGCTGTTTCACTGAGCTTGGAAGCGATGTAGTTGGTTCCCGGATTGGTCTGATATGTCAGCTCCATCTGCTTGGGGTTATCATCCATTACAGTAGCTGCATTTGCGGAGAAGTCTTCCGGAATTGTGATAACCATGTAGTAGGTTCCGTTTGCCAGACCGTCCTCTGCTGTTTTGCTGTCTACAATGTTGAATGCCATTGAGTCGTTGTCTTTCAGCTCATCCGCCATATCCTTACCTATACTTAGCGTCTTGCCATTATACTCAACTGGTTTGTCTTCGTTTACCACGGCCACCGGCAGGTTATCCACGCTTCCGTAAGGATCCCACATGGATTTCAGAAACAGGCCTGCATAGATGATCGGGATAACGATGATAGCGATTACAACGATAAGCATGAGCTTGTTACGAAGTAGGCTTTTCCATTCGTCTTTGATCATTTTACCTATCCCTTTCTTTATTTAGTTTTATATAAAGCTTAGTTGCTTAATCAAACTTTATTCCAGTAATGGCTTCAAAATCTATTAAACATACTAAATTCTATTAATAGCTCTCAAATCCATTATCAAACAAAGTGTTGATTTTCTTTACGTGATGTATTATACTAAACACAAAACATAGATACAACCATTAAATATTTACTGAATGTATATTAATGGACATAAATGCGAAAAATGTCTAATACAGAAAGATGATTTTTATGGCTGCAGACACGAACATGATATTATAGTAATTCCAGAAATACTATAGTTGAGAGAAAATGACCGAATCAAGGAAGCCCTCTCCGCGGGATTGCGAAAAGCAATAAGCAATAAGTAATAAGTAATGAGTGGGGACTTGCTTATATCAGGAGGAGTACAAACAAGTCCTGATAAACTGCGGAGCAGTTATTTGGTTATGAGCAAGTAGCGAAGCGGATTGCGAATATCCGCTTGACTATATGGTGATTTATGAACATGAAGTAGAGTAGAATGCGAATGTCCGCTTTACTTATTATAGCTTTACGGAATAACAGGGGGAAAAGAAAAATGGCCGAAAAAGTTGATAGAAGAGTACGGAAAACAAAAGCACAGCTTCGAGCAGGATTAGCACGTCTTATGCAGAAGAAGAGTATTAAAGAGATTACTGTGAAAGAACTGGTGGAAGAAGTAGATATCAACCGTTCCACGTTTTATCTTCATTATACAGATATTTACCAGATGTTAGAATCTATTGAGGCGGAACTGATGGATGAAGTTTCTCATTTAGTAGAAGATTATCCGCTTGATCCTCTTAACAATAAGGAGAGTTCTTATCCGTTTATTGAGCAGATTTTTACAATTTTGGATAATAATAAGGATATTTGTATTGCACTGCTCGGAAAAAATGGGGATATGGCGTTTGTCAGCCGAATCGAAAAGCTGATTGCGGATACAGTTCTGCATCGTCTGTCTATTCGTTTGCCTAAGAATAATCGGGATATTGAGTATGCGTACGCCTTTTGTCTGAATGGATGTGTAGGAATGATCAAGACATGGCTCTCTTCTGAAAACCAGGAATCTACACAGCATATGGCAGAGCTTACCCATAAGCTGATTGATAATACAACACATATGTATTTGGAACAGGCTTTAAGATAAAATAAGAGCTGATGTTTCACGTGAAACAATAATAAATAAAATACGAAAATGGGGTTGTCGCACTGACAATTGTTGCCTCCATATAGGACTTTTATATTTCATTGTCCTATATGAGGGTAGCATATCACAATGTGACAACCCCATTTTTTTATGCCATAGGTGATTACTCCGTAATGTTCCAATAACACAAAAAAATCTCCGGGCAGGATCACGCTGCGCCGGAGAGAAATTATGCCAATTATGCCGCTGAAGCAATCTGCCGCAGGAGGAGAATCCTGCAAGCAGGAGCTTTTTTGTTTACAGAAAAATTGATACCTGCTCCAGAAAATGCTCAGGATCTTCGATGTGAGGAAGATGTCTGGTATCAGGAATTGTTGCAGTTTCAATAGAAGAATTCAGTTTCTGATACTCTTCGGCAATGAGAGAACCAGAAGCCTCTTTTTTGCCGGAAATGATATAAATGCAGGCATCAGAAGATTCAACTGCGTTGTTGATGCTGATATTCAAATACTTGCCAATATAGCTGGAATAGAGATATTTGGCGTTGGAACCACCTTTATGCGCGGATTCATAATAAGTATCTACAAGTGTATCGGTCACGTGAAACGGATTATAAAATAACTGTTCCATAAACATGCTGCTGATAGCCTCACGTGCACATGCGATATGATAGATCAGTGTTCCGAAGACAGGAAGTTCGATTATGTGTTTGAATAATTTATTGTCTTCACATGGGGCCTGCTTCAGTGAACTGAGACTTGGTGGATTTACAAGCATGATCTTGCGAATATAGTCGGAATTATTACGATATGCCATGATTGCAAAAGAACCGGAAAAACCACTGGCAATAATATCTGTTTCTTCGTGAATTACATTCTTAACAAAGTCGCAGAGAAGCTGCACAAATACAAAATTTGTGTAGGTAATCTCTACCTTTTCAGAGCGTCCACAGCCCAAAAGATCAATCGTGTAAACGGTATGTTCTGTTGCCAGCTGATTTTCAACGGCATTCCATTCATAGCCAGATGCGCCTGGCATTATATCGTGAACGAGAAGCAGTGGAGAACCATGTCCCTGCTTTGTATAGTGGATTTTTCCAAAACGCCAGTCATATGTTTTACCATGTGGTTGCTCCAGCATATCTTTAAGCTGAGATGTGGCATCTATAAAACGATTTGTAATATGAATAACTCCTGTGGCTGTTCCTAATAAAGCAGCAAGAGTAAGTAGTTTATGTCCGTTTTTCTTCATTGAAAGCCTCCTGAAATTCGTATTAAATGATTTGGGAAAATACTGTTCGATGCACTAAAATTCACTGATCTGATGGTATTTTTCTGAATATTTTCTGGCTTTTATTATACGCTATTGGTGGAAAATTTACAATGCTTTTGTAGATTGGAGTAAGGAAGGTAACATGTGAAACAAGATAGAAAATGAGCGATATTTTTTATATCGAATCAGGAAAGTTCCCATCTCCTTGTGAAGCTACGAGAAACAAAATGTGGTGTGTGGAGGGATGAGGTTGTGTCAGGAACACAAGCAGGTCCTGATACAACCGTGAAGCAGTTATTCGGTTATGAGTAAGTAATAAATGCGGATGAATTTATTTACTTGACTGTTTTACAGTGTATGTTTCACGTGAAACATATATTGCATGTAATACAGGCAAATAGTTCCTTTTTTAACCAAATCAAGTAAGTCCCCTGCTTCAATTGCGAAAAGCAATAAGCAGGGGGATTGATTGTATCAGGAAGAGTGTAAGCAATTTCTGATAAACTGCGAAGTAGTTAATTATTCGGTTATGAGCAAGTAGTGAAGCAGATTGCGAATATCCGCTTCACTTAGTGAGAGGCAGGAGATTTTTTTTGACAAATGTAAAGCAATTATGCCATAGATGCTGTAGTTATTTACGGAGGTGCAGCTATCTACTGGACAAGCGGATATTTGCATCTCGCATTGCTCGTAGCTCTGCACCGAATAAATTGCACCACAGTTTATGAGTGAATAAATACTCTGCCGGTTTTCACTTGCCATAGCTGTGGTTGTGGATACAGAGAGTCAAATTATACAGGATTTCCCAGAATAATATTGATTAAAGTTTTATTCAGCATAATAGTGCGGTTCCAGGGATTGATGATTACTCCTTCAATAGATGGTTCCTGGAGTGCTGCGTGAAAAATTTTGTCAATGTCTGCTGTGAAAGTAGACATGATCTGACTGCTGCCTTTTAATTCTTCGTCAAAACTGGTAAAAGCAGCCCACCATTGTTTTCCATCACCGGTTTTTATAGCCTGGAGATTAATCTTTCCATCACCTTTTGGTGGTTCTACAGCTACGATCAGCTGAGCATACTCTTTCATTCTGCGACGAATTACCGTGAGAACGTGCACCAGCATTTCTTCAGTGGCATCCTGCTGGAGAGCAGCGATTGCAGTTTCGATTTTGTCATTTCCCTGAAGCGTTTTATCTAATTGAGCCTTTGCCTGATCTTTGTTGGTTGGATTCATGATAGAAATATTCCTTTCGATATAGATAGATTGTTCGTGATTGTATTATAGCATTTCAGGAAATAGAGCGGCAAGATTAAGTTAAACGCAAACGTGCCTGCATCTGCGGGGTATGGAGTAGGGACGGAGATTTTTATCGATAAATTATATGGCGATAGTGTAAAGAGATAAGCTGAGAATAAGAGAAGAAGAACAAGGGGGGAATTCATAAAGATTTTGAAAAGAAAAAATGATATTTGACAAAAGGGATAGTAGTATGGAATGAGAAAAGAAAAAACATATGTCCAATATATCGGACTTTTCTGCAAAGGTGGGAAATGAAAAAAGAAATACGTCAAAATACGAAGGTTTAACGCTAAAAACGATATAAAAGTACGGTTTATAGTACCGCAATAATATATGTGTACGATTTATAGTACATATATAAAAATGCACAAAAACACCCAAACACCGTCATGTGCACCTGCACGCAGTCGAGCAGATATTCGCAATCCGCTTCGCTGCCTGCTCATAACCAAATAACTGCTCCGCAGTTTATCAGGAGAAACTTGCACTCCTCCTGATACAAGCAAATCCCCACCCACTGCTTATTGCTTTTCACAATTGAAGCAGGGGACTTACTTGATTTGGTTAAAAATACGATGAAAGATACGAAAAAAATAGAAAAAATAATGCTGTTTTTGCTGCAAATGCCTGCTTAACAATGATCTGGATGGCCTACATGCCTCCTGATAAGCTACGAAGTAGCTATTCGGCTATGGGCAGGCAGCGAAACGGATTACGAATATCCACTTGACGGCCCATATATAGAAAAAAAGAGGCGTTTTAGGGCGCCTGAGAGCTGTTATTTTGCTGTGTTTCTGCTATGTTTGAGCTGGTTTTGACGAGGACAGGAGACAAATAATACATAATGGGATATTTCGGAAATAAAAAATATAAATACGCCGCTTCGCGGCGTATAACCAGGAAAAAGGAATAGCACAAAATGAAACTTGCTGGTTAAAATGAAAAAATAATACGCTTTTCCTGTACAATATAAATTCAACTATACTAGCGATAAAACGCTTATAAAATAAGCGTTTTTAGTAACTTATAGTTTCTATATATTATATAAAAATGATAAAAATGGCAAAAATCAGACATTCCTAAAATACGCCAAAAATCGCTGTTTCATTTTGCTATATACCAAAATATGCCATTATATTTTCTAAAATGATACCAAAAAATCTTTTACAACATTTCGCTCTTCATCGTAGTATCAGTTGTTTTTGTTTTTATCCTGAAGGGAAATAGAGAGGCGTTTGAGTAATTTGATATATAGAAGCAAGACATAACTACATGACAAATGTAAATGATTTTATCTATCCAATCGAATTAAGTAAGTCTCCTGATTCTATTACGAAAAGAAATAAGCAGAGGGTGGGGCCTTACTTGATTCAGGTCAAGCGGATATTCGCAATCCGCTTCGCTACGTAGCTCTACACCAAATAGCTGCTCCGCAGTTTATCAGGAGGAGCTTGCACTCCTCCTGATACAAGCAAGTCCCCCACCCACTGCTTATTGTTTTTCGCAATTGAAGCAGGGGACTTACTTGATTTGGTTAAATGGTGACAAACTTGGGGGCATATACGCTGAAAAAGAGCAGCAATTGCTGATAATAAAATATGAAATAATTGCATTCATAAATGCATAACAGAACGTGCCAGGCAGTAAGAGCTGCATATTGTAAGAAATGTAAAAAACTGCCATGCAGGTACTGAAATACGCGCGGTCAGTTTTGCAGTAAGAACAGCAAGCATATTGTAAGGCAAAATCCGGTAAAAACGCTGGCGTTCAGTTCTGTGGCATTACAGTAAAAATACTGTGGGAGGGAGGTGGAATCATTACGGAGATTACGTATGGGACCGATCTTTTTGAGGCATTCCTGGAACTGCTATAGTACTGTAAGAGAGAAGTGGAATCATTGCCCTGAGAAGAATCATCTGTGGTTTTGCAATAAAACAGAGTATTGTAAGGGCAGTTTAAGAGCACTGTGGTTTGGGTATACTATACAATAAATAAAATAATTCAAAACCCATTTTCTATTGTTTCACGTGAAACATTATGTGGCGGTTTAAAAATAAAAGTGTTATAATGGTATCCAATGAGTAAAAATCCCTTAAAAAATACAAAAAAGGAGGGGTAAAATGGGACGAATCATTGCAGTTGCCAATCAGAAAGGCGGGGTTGGAAAATCAACAACGGCGATTAATTTATCGGCCTGCCTTGCTGAAAAAGGGAAAAAGGTTCTTGCCATTGACATAGATCCGCAGGGAAATACCACAAGTGGACTTGGCGCAGACAAGAATGCAGTAGAAAATACCCTTTACGAGCTGCTGCTTGGAGAAGCAGAGACCAAAGATACCATTATAAAAAACGTAGTAGATAATGTTGACCTGATACCATCGAATATGAATCTTTCCGGTGCTGAGATTGAGCTGGTAGATCTTGAGGATAAGGAATATATCCTGAAAAAGATTACTGACAAACTGCGTCGGAAATATGATTACATAATCATGGATTGTCCGCCGTCACTGAGCATGCTGACAATCAATGCCCTGACGGCGGCAACTTCTGTTCTGGTGCCGATTCAGTGTGAATATTACGCACTGGAAGGTCTGTCACAGCTGATACATACCATCGAACTGGTGAGAGACAGATTGAATAAACGTCTGAAAATCGAAGGCGTGGTCTTCACCATGTATGATGCCAGAACAAATCTGTCACTCCAGGTTGTAGAGAATGTAAAAGAAAACCTGGATCAGAATATATACAAAACGATCATTCCGAGAAATGTACGACTTGCAGAGGCTCCAAGCTATGGAAAACCGATCAATCTGTACGACTCAAGATCTACAGGAGCAGAAAGCTATCGTCTTCTGGCAGAAGAAGTTATCAGCAGGGAGGGCGAATAATGGCTGCAAGAAAAACAGGAGGCCTTGGAAGAGGTCTGGATGCACTGATTCCTAATAAAGCCGGTGGAACGTCAAAGGAAACTGTAAAAAGGACAAGATCTACGGGAAAGAAAGAAAAAACGGAAGCACAGGAAAAACCTGCGGCAGAACGTCTTGTAAAAATTTCCAGTGTGGAACCGAATCTGAATCAGCCGAGAAGGCATTTTGATGAGGACGCACTGATGGAACTTTCTGAGTCTATCAAACAGTATGGCGTTCTTCAGCCGCTGCTGGTATCAGATAAGAAGGATTATTTTGAAATCATAGCAGGAGAGCGTCGCTGGAGAGCAGCCAAGATGGCTGGTCTTAAGGAAGTTCCGGTTGTGGTAAAAGAGTTTACGGACCAGGAGATCGTGGAGATTTCTCTGATTGAGAATATTCAGCGGGAAGATCTGAACCCTATCGAGGAAGCGATGGCCTACAAACGTCTGATGGAAGAGTTTCACCTGAAACAGGATGAAATCGCAGACAGAGTTGCCAAGAGCAGAACAGCGGTAACCAATTCCATGCGTCTTCTGAAGCTTACTTCAAAAGTGCAGGAAATGGTGATTGCAGATATGATTTCTGCAGGCCATGCAAGAGCACTTCTGGGAATTTCCGATGAAACCCTTCAGGAAAATACAGCCATGAAGGTTTTTGACGAGAAACTCAGTGTCCGTGATACGGAAAAACTTGTAAAAAATCTGGTTTCTCCGGCAAAAAAAGAGAAAACAGAGAGAAATACCGCAGAGGATGCCATTTATGAAAGCCTGGAAGAAAAAATGAAAGGCATTATGGGAACAAAGGTATCCATTCAGCGAAAGAAAAACAACAAAGGTAAAATTGAAATTGAATATTATTCCAGGGATGAACTGGAGAGGATCATTGATCTGTTCGAATCTATCAGATAGGAGGCAGAATGAGCGGAATTTTTGAAAGCATAGGAATTGATTCCGGGATTGTGATCATTATTTTGCTGATCCTTACCATCATTCTTCTGATTAATGTGGTGAGCAGCAATATGCGTCTGAGCCGCCTGGAACGGAAATATAAGCTGTTTATGAGAGGCGGAGATGCACAGTCACTGGAAAAAGTTTTTGTAAGAAAATTTGCACAGATCGACCGGCTGTATGAGGCAAAGGAAGATCATGATCATGACATCAGCTTTATCAAAAAAAATCTGAATGTAATGTTCAGCAAATATGGTGTTGAGAAGTATGATGCCTTTGATGATGTAGGCGGAAAACTTAGTTTTGCGCTGGCACTTCTTGATAAGAATAACACAGGTCTGATCCTGAATGCGGTTCACAGCCGTGACAACTGTTTTCTTTATTTAAAGGAAATTGTAAAAGGTGAATCCTATGTTGTCCTCAGCCAGGAAGAAGTGGAAGCTTTGAGAAAAGCCGTAAACTTCGGACTTGGTGAGATCGAGAAAGAATAAAAATTACAAAAATAAGAATATTTTTAATACAGGAGGAATATCATGTTAGACATTAAGTTTGTGAGAGAGAATCCGGAGGTTGTAAAACAGAATATCCGCAATAAGTTCCAGGATAGCAAACTGGAGCTGGTTGACAAGGTTCTCGAACTTGATAAAGAGAACAGAGAGATTAAGCAGGAGGTTGAGGCTCTCCGTGCTGAGAGAAACAAGATCTCCAAACAGATCGGTGCTCTTATGGGCCAGGGAAAAAGAGAAGAGGCAGAAGAGGTTAAAAAACAGGTTGCTGCATCCGGAACACGTATCGAGGAACTTTCCCAGAGAGAGAAAGAGGTTGAGGAAGAGCTTCTGAAAGACATGATGGTAATCCCGAACATCATCGATCCTTCGGTACCGATCGGTAAAGATGACAGCCAGAACGTAGAGATCGAGAAATTCGGTGAGCCGGTTGTTCCGGATTTCGAAGTTCCATATCATACAGATATCATGGAGAGCTTTGACGGAATCGATCTTGACAGCGCAAGACGTGTTGCAGGTAACGGATTCTATTATCTGATGGGAGACATCGCACGTCTTCATTCCGCAGTAATTTCCTACGCAAGAGATTTCATGATCAATCGTGGATTTACTTACTGTGTACCGCCTTTCATGATCAGAAGCAACGTTGTTACAGGTGTTATGAGCTTTGCTGAGATGGACGCTATGATGTACAAGATCGAGGGTGAGGATCTTTACCTGATCGGTACAAGTGAGCATTCCATGATCGGTAAATTCATTGACCAGATCATTCCGGAGGAAGAGCTTCCGAAAACACTTACAAGCTATTCTCCATGCTTCCGTAAAGAGAAAGGTGCTCACGGACTTGAGGAGAGAGGTGTTTACCGTATCCATCAGTTCGAGAAACAGGAGATGATCGTTGTCTGCAAGCCAGAGGAGAGCAAAATGTGGTTCGACAAACTGTGGCAGAATACAGTAGATCTGTTCCGTTCTCTTGATATTCCGGTTCGTACACTTGAGTGCTGCTCCGGTGACCTCGCTGACCTTAAGGTGAAATCTCTTGATGTTGAGGCATGGTCCCCACGTCAGAAGAAATACTTCGAGGTAGGAAGCTGCTCCAACCTTGGTGATGCACAGGCACGTCGTCTGAAGATCCGTGTAAACGGAAAAGATGGTAAGAAATATCTTGCACATACATTAAATAACACAGTAGTAGCACCTCCGAGAATGCTCATCGCTTTCCTGGAGAATAACCTGAATGCAGACGGTTCTGTAAGCATTCCAAAAGCTCTGCAGCCATACATGGGCGGTATGACAAAGATTGAGAAAAAGACACGCGCGTAAGAGAAACGCAGGCTTTTTCAGGGAGGTGTTCTTGTGCATAGTTATTTAAAGGCCGTTGGCTTTTCACAGGTTACCAGAAGAAGTGAAGTAAAAGAGATCATCCGTGATGTGATCGCAAACTACGATGAAAAAGTTTGCGTGGAAAATCATCCGGAAGGTGTATTTGTACAGTTTTCTAAGAATTACGGCTGCGACTGTGGAATCAGCGTTTGTGGTCAGTACGATGAGAACGGTGAGTTTCACGTGGAATATTATTTCCCGTTTTTCAGAGGAACAGGAATCACATCCAGGGAAAAAGTAACTGTTGAACGTCATACAGAGAAAGAATCTTATGCAGGTGCATGTGATGATCTTCGTATTGGTGTGACGATGATCTTTTATCTGCAGAATCCGGCAGAATATATGCAGGAAAAATGCAGAGGCCTGAAAGATCCCGGAAACAGACCTGTAACCGTTTCCGGTCTTGCTTCAGAAGGAAAGATCCTTTTTCCGGTGCAGAAAGATAAAGAAGCTGTAAAGGTGGAGCGAGAGCTTGCCAAAAACAGAACGAATCTTATCGAGGCTGCAAGAAATGGTGATGAGGAAGCAATGGAAAGCCTTACAATGGAAGATATGGATACGTATTCCATGATCTCCCAGAGGATCGTTACTGACGATATTTTAACCATTGTGGATTCCTATTTCATGCCATATGGAATTGAGTGTGACCAGTACAATGTACTTGGCGAGATTCTGGACATCATGAAATTTAAGAATATCCTGACTGGCGAAGAAATCTGCCAGATGACTATTGAGAGCAACGATATGCAGTTTGATGTCTGCATCAACAGCAAAGATCTTCTCGGTGAGCCGGCAGTTGGCCGCCGCTTTAAAGGAACGATCTGGCTGCAGGGACAGCTGCATTATTGAAAAAAATCTCGGGGTCTGAGATGAATATTTTACTTTCGCTGCTTTGCCGGCAAAGTAACAGGAGTTTGCCAGACACGGAATTAATTCTTGTAATTTCAAAATAAATATAGTAAAATAATGGTTGTGAAACTTCCGGAAGCATCCGAAATGTTTCACAACCATATATGTCCTCGTAGCTCAGCTGGATAGAGCACTCGCCTCCTAAGAGAAAGCCGAGGCATTCCCCAAAGGGAAAAAATGAAAAACAACTTTCAGTTCGAATCTATTCTGAAAAATGCCAAAGGTGACAACAAAGCATTCCCCAAATTGGGGAACGTTCTAATGTTATCAAAGCAAAAAAATCTGTAGATTGACAACTCGAAAAAGAGTTGATAATCTTATATATGGCCGAAGGGAAAAATCCCAGAAACCCAGTAAAATCAAGGGTTTGCGGCATGTGTCGTCATAGCTCAGCTGGATAGAGCACTCGCCTCCTAAGCGAGGGGTCGGAGGTTCAAATCCTCTTGGCGACGGGCTTCAAAGCGT
>NZ_JAAIUN010000016.1:0-66867 GCF_013317245.1 Blautia sp. MSK.20.85 | reverse complement strand
GCTGACTTGAACATTTGCGAAGCAAATGACATCGAACGACGGAGTCGTGAGATGACCCCCGCTGGAGTAGCCTAAAAGAACAGGCGATGCAGCGCAAGCTGCGATCCCGTGAAAAAAGGCAAATCGGCACGCAGGTTAAATTTGATTCAACAAAAACGATTAACCATCAACAAACATATGTATGTAGTTTTTAAGGTACAAACCTTAATAAATAATCCTCCTTAGCTCAGTCGGTAGAGCATGCGGCTGTTAACCGCAGTGTCGTTGGTTCGAGTCCAACAGGGGGAGTTTTTTTATGCCTGTAAACAGAGTGCTGTTTACAGGCATATTTATATTTTCACATAATATCTGTTTTAACTGAATCGGGCAAGTCTCCTGCGGGATGGCGAATCCTCAATCTGCAGACAAAATCCAGAAATTCAGTTTACTCTCATCATACTCGATCGAGGCTCTTTTTCCTGCAAAAAAATTCTCCAGAACCTGATACATTTCATCAAAATGTCCTTCACATGCACAATTCCCAAGCGGTTCGATCCAACAGGATTGTTTTCCACAAGCATCACGAAGATGAATGCGAAAATGAAGTCCCTGATCTTTAAGTAGTCCATTTAGTTCAATGATATCATTAAAAGAAATACAATACATAAAATCAACCTCCCGTCAAATAATTATTGTGGTTAGAAATATCATAGCAAAGAAAAGAAAAACAGGCAATACAGATGCCGGTTTTCCGACAACAGACTGGAAACTGTTTTCAAATCATGTTAAAATATATACTATAGTAAATTTTGTCAGTTCCCAGACATTTTGGTAATCAGATAAAAAATCATCTGATTCACTTAAGAATAATTATAAGAGAAAGAAGCAGACAGATAAGAATGGAAATATTTGATATCATAGATGAAAACGGAAATCCCACCGGAAAGACCGTAGAACGGAGCATTGCCCATGCAGAGGGAATCCGCCATCGCACTGCGCATATCTGGATCATCCGCCGGAAAAATGGAAGAACAGAGATCCTTCTTCAAAAAAGATCCAGAAACAAGGATTCTTTTCCAGGAAAATTTGATACTTCATCTGCAGGCCACATACAGGCAGGGGATGAACCGTTGGAATCAGCATTGCGGGAACTAAAGGAAGAACTGGGGATACATGCAGTGCCAGAAGATCTGCAGTTTGCAGGAAAATTCCCGATATCTTTTGCCAAAGAATTTCATGGAAAAATGTTCCGGGATGAAGAGATTGCCTTTGTTTATATCTACGATCATCCGGTAGAGATCGATCGTCTTACACTTCAGAAAGAAGAAGTAGAAGAGGTACAGTGGTTTGATCTGGAAGAAACGTATCAGCAGTGCAGACAGCACAGAGATAAATTCTGTGTTCCATTAGGAGGCCTGCAGCTTGTGCGGGAATTCATAAAAAATAACAACAATAACGAATATAAAGGAGAGAAACAGTCATGAGAAAAGATTTTGGTGCAAAACCTTATACCTATCCACAGCCAGTATTAATGATCGCCACATATGGCGAGGATGGCAAACCGGACGTTATGAATGCTGCCTGGGGCGGAATCAGTGATGATAAGGAAATTTCCATCTGTGTCAGTGAGAGTCACAAAACAACCGAAAATATTCTGAAAAAAGGCGCTTTCACAGTAAGCATGGCGGATGTGGATCATATGACAGCCTGCGATTATGTGGGAATTGTTTCCGGAAACAAAGAGCCGGATAAATTTGCAAAAGCCGGATTTACAGCAGAAAAGTCCGAAAAAGTAGATGCCCCCATCATCAAAGAGCTTCCCATCTGTGTAGAATGTAAACTGAAAAGCTACGACAAAGAAACCTGCCGTCTGGTTGGTGAGATCGTAAATGTCAGCGTGGACGAACGTGTTCTGGACAAAAACGGAAATGTAGATGTAGCAAAAGCTGCACCAATCACGTTTGATCCGTTTAACAACGCATATATCCGTCTTGGCGAAAAGGTGGGCGATGCTTTTAAAGCTGGAGCTGCATTGAAATAAATAATATTTATGGAAACAAAAAAGTCTCTTTAAGAAGAAAGGATTGAAAAACCTGCCTTCTGGAAGAGACTTTTTTTATAATATTCCAAACTCTTTAACCAAATCAAGTAAGTCCCCTGCGGGGTTGCGAAAAGCAATAAGCAGTGGGTGGGGACTTGCTTGTATCAGGAGGAGTGCAAGCTCCTCCTGATAAACTGCGGAGCAGTTATTTGGTGTAGAGCCACGTAGCGAAGCGGATTGCGAATATCCGCTTGACATGCCTGGAAAATCCCGTCCTGATCATTACTTTTTGTTATAAAAGAAACAGCAGATGAAGCTACAGATCATATATGAACATAACAGATTCACGAAAAAACTTCGGATTATTCAGAAATTTCATGCTTGTATGTAAATATACGATATGATAACATAATCCATATATTATTTTTTGTAAAAAACATACAAAAAGGAGGAGCTGCCATGCGCCCAATGAGAGAAAAAATGCATACAGGAGAATTATATCTCCCTAATGACGATGAAATCTTTCAGGATCAGATCAGGAAACTGGACAGGCTTTATGATTTCAATATGACACGCCCTATACAGCTGGATAAAAGAAATGCTGAAAGAGATGTTTGCGGAGATTGGTGAAGATTGTTATATCGAGCCACCGCTTCACGCCAATATGGCAGGTGCATATGTCCATTTTGGAAAAAATGTCTATGCCAACTTTAACCTGACACTGGTAGATGACGGTCATATTTATGTTGGCGATTATACCATGATCGGTCCAAATGTGACCATCGCAACTGCGGGGCACCCGATCTTACCGGAGCTTCGTGAAAAAGGATATCAGTATAATATGGAAGTTCATATCGGTAAGAACTGCTGGCTGGGATCTGGAGTTGTTGTGTTACCGGGAGTTACTATTGGTGATAATGTTGTAGTTGGGGCCGGAAGTATAGTAACGAAGGATCTGCCTTCCAATGTGGTTGCAGTCGGTAATCCATGCAGGGTGCTGAGAGAAATGAATGAGCGGGATAAAGAATATTATTTTAAAGACAGAAAAATTGATTATTCTGAGATCGTTTAACCAAATCAAGTAAGTCCCCTGCTTCAATTGCGAAAAGCAATAAGCAGAGGGCAGGAACAGAGGCGTAAGCTTTTGCACATCAACAGATAATGCCGGGAGCAAAGGTCGAATGATCTTATGAAATATGAAACAGGTGGATGAGAACAGGAATGGATGAGGACCTGTCTGATGCTGAAAGAAAAGAGGAAAAATTATGGGAATGAATGAAACACCGTCAGCAGACCGTGTACATATCGGTTTTTTTGGCAGAAGAAATGCAGGAAAATCCAGTATTGTAAATAAAGTGACAGGTCAGGAACTTGCTGTGGTTTCCGATGTTAAAGGAACTACCACGGATCCGGTGAGCAAGGCCATGGAGCTGCTTCCAATGGGACCGGTTGTAATTATTGATACGCCGGGTATTGATGATGAAGGACATCTTGGAGAACTTCGAGTCCGAAAGGCAAAACAGGTACTGAACCGTGTGGATGTGGCAGTTCTTGTTGTGGATGCTACCCTTGGAAAAACCAATGTGGATGAGGAGCTGATCCACATTTTTAAAGAAAAGGAAATTCCGTACCTGGTTGTATACAATAAATCCGACCTTCTTTCGGAAAATCAGAAAATAAATGCGGATTTTCCGGATCGGAATCAGGAACCCTTCATTTACGCCAGTGCGGCAACAGGTCAGAACATCTATGAACTGAAAGAAAAGATCGCATCTCTTGCAGTAACCGATGATCTGAAATTACGTCTGGTAGGAGATCTCCTGGAGCCGTCAGACTTTGCGGTTCTTGTAGTACCGATCGATAAAGCCGCACCAAAAGGCCGCCTGATCCTTCCACAGCAGCAGACAATCCGGGATGTGCTGGAGGCTGGAGCAGCAGCCATTGTGATCAAAGAGAATGAGCTTTCCAATACTCTGGAAACTCTGGGTAAGAAGCCAAAGCTTGTGATCACAGACAGTCAGGTTTTTGCAAAGGTCAGCAAAGAAACACCGAAGGATATCTGGCTCACTTCATTTTCAATTCTGTTTGCCAGATTTAAAGGAAATCTGAAAACAGCGGCAGCCGGGGCAGCAGCCATTGACCGGCTGAAAGACGGAGATAAGATCCTGATCTCCGAAGGCTGCACCCATCACAGACAGTGTGATGATATCGGAACGGTTAAACTTCCACGCTGGATCCGTAATTATACGGGAAAAGATCTGGAATTTGAGTATTCCTCAGGAAGAGAGTTCCCGGAGGATGTAACGAAATACAGCCTGATCGTGCACTGTGGCGGATGTATGCTCAACGAGCGGGAAATGCGCTACCGTCAGAAATGCGCCCTGGACCAGGAAATCCCCATTACCAATTATGGAATTGCCATTGCTTACATGCAGGGAATCCTGAAACGATGTGTGGAAATGTTCCCGGATGTAAGAAAAGAGCTGGATGTTTAAAGATATTTTGAATTTATGAAGCAGCTGTTTTTTGTACAGAATTTATTTTCTGTGCAGAGAGCAGCTGCTTTTTGCATACTCATTTATAAAGCAGAAAAAATTTTGAAAAAAGATAGTTTAATTTAACTCAACTGATTGGCAAACAAAGAAAGTTATTTTAAAATAACATTGTTATTAAATAACGGCGTTATTGAATAAAGGAGACAAACATATGAGACCTGTAAATGAGAAACTGGCGGCAGATCTTCTGGAAGCGGGAAAGCAGGAATTTCTGGAAAAAGGTTTTCAGGGAGCTTCCATGCGCGGGATTGCATCCAGACTGTCTGTGACAACCGGTGCACTGTACCGCTATTACACAGATAAGGAATCTCTCTTTGATGTACTGGTAGAAGAATCGGCCAGAGTACTGGAGGAGAGATACCGTGCTATCCAGAAGGGATTTGCAGACCAGCCGGTGGATGCCCAGGTCCAGACACTTCCGGAGGTGTCTGACGAAGGCTATTCCTGGATGGTGGAATACATTTATGATCATTTTGATGCATTTAAGCTGATCGTATGCTGTTCCACAGGAACCCGCTATGAACACTATCTGGATGTCCTCACGGAGATTGAAGTCAATTCCAGTATTGTCCTTATAGAAAAAATGAAAGCAGCGGGTTATCATCCGGAAGAACTGGATGAAAATCTGATCCACATGGTAGCAAGCAGCATGTTTAACGGCATGTTTGAGACAGTACGCCACGACATGCCCAGGGAAAAAGCCAATTCCTACATGAACAGCCTGCGGGAATTTTATTCTGCCGGATGGTTCCGGCTGCTGGGGATCCGTGGATCATGAAAAAAGGAGTTGATACATATGGAAAAAAAAGAACCTTCTCCGATATCGGTAGTATGGGGATGGGCAGAAAAATATCACAGTAAATTTTATGGCTCTGTAGTTCTGGCTGTACTTGGTGTGGCAGGAACCATGCTGGCTTATTTCAGCATTGCGGCAATGATCCGCATCCTTCTGGAAAACGGGGATTTCAGTCAGTGCCTGCCATGGTGCGGATTTCTCCTGATCGGTTAATAAGGGGTATTGCCGGCGGTTCTTAGCGACTGCCGGCAATACACGTTCAGGGGATGTTTACAATTCCGAAAGAAAGTGCTATAGTACTAGAGTTTGTATTTTTAAAATATAGAGGAGTTATAAATAATGATCGACCAGACACTTGCACAGGCTCTGCAAAAAGAAATTCCCATACTTACAGCCCAGATCCGCAGCCTTTATGCGGAATTTGATAAAAAATTTCATCTCAATGGAGCGAAGATTCCCATTACCTTTGGTATGGAGCCAGATCTTCTGGGATCCTATACAAGAGGCAGTTACCACGAAAAAGAGCATTTTCATTTTTCCCTGCTGTTTATCGGCTACGCGGTAAAAAATCCTCTGAAAAAAGAGGACAGGCTGGACCTTTACAAACATGAATATGCCCATTATATGCAGCATAATTTTCACATTCCCCAAGAGTATCAGTGGCAGCACGGAACCCACGGAAGTGCCTGGAAATACTGCTGCTCCCTGACCGGCGCGGCGCCAACGCCATATTATAAGGCAGGGGAAGCCCTGATGAAACACGACTACGAGAAAAAGCTCCGAAGCCCAATCCATGACCGGACAGTAACAGTACGGGATACTTACCGGAGAAAGCAGCA
Organism: Blautia sp. MSK.20.85; assembly: GCF_013317245.1. Classification (NCBI taxonomy): domain Bacteria; kingdom Bacillati; phylum Bacillota; class Clostridia; order Lachnospirales; family Lachnospiraceae; genus Blautia; species Blautia sp. MSK.20.85. The sequence continues at coordinate 60,657 of NZ_JAAIUN010000016.1, read as the reverse complement.
GCATGAAAATACCCGGAACAGCATTGTGCGCTACGAGATCGGAGAAGATGTGAGCCATCCGAAATTCGGAACCGGAAACATTGAACATGTGGAGCAGCTTCCAGGCTCAGTAAGGCTTCATATCCGGTTTGGAGAAGAATTGAAAGTGATCGATCAGAAGTGGCTTCTCCGGTCAAAATATAAATAGAACAAAATGGTATAAAAAAATCTCCGGCACAGAAAAACTGTGATCCGGAGATTTTTGAATTTTATAAATTCGATATTTTATTCAGAAACTTTCACAAATTGGCTGTTATAAAGCTTCTGATAGAATCCGCCTTTTGCCATAAGTTCCTCATGATTTCCCTGCTCAATGATGCTTCCGTCTTTCATGACAAGGATCTCATCCGCATTACGGATGGTAGAGAGACGGTGGGCAACGATGAAGCTTGTTCTGCCCTGCATCATCCGGTCGAAAGCTTCCTGGATCAGCATTTCGGTTCGTGTATCAATGCTGGAGGTTGCCTCGTCAAGGATCAGCATTGGTGGCAGGCACAGCATGACACGGGTGATACAGAGAAGCTGTTTCTGTCCCTGGCTTAAGCTGTCTTCATAGAGAATGGTATCCAGGCCATTTGGAAGACGGCGGATAAATTCCCAGCTGTGGGACATTTTTGCTGCCTGGATCACTTCCTCATCAGAAGCATCCGGTTTTCCGATACAGATGTTGTCGCGGACAGTTCCATGTTTGATCCAGGTATCCTGGAGAACCATGCCATAGCTTCCGCGGAGGGCATGTCTGGAAACTTCGGTGATCGGTTTTCCGTCTACGGAGATACTTCCGCCGGTGACGTCGTAGAAACGCATTAGCAGGTTGATAAAAGTTGTCTTACCACAGCCGGTAGGACCTACGATGGCGATTCGTCGGCCAGGCTCTGTGTGAAGGTTAAATCCTTCAATGAGAGGTTTGTCCTCTTCGTAGCGGAAAGAAATATTCTGGATATCTACGGCACCTTTTACATCATCAAGAGTTCCGGACGGGTCCGGGCTTTCCGGTTCTTCTTCCAGAAGGTCAAAGATCCTGGTAGCGCAGGCCAGAGCGTTCTGAAGCTCTGTAATCACGGAGCTGATATCATTAAATGGTTTCATGTACTGGTTAGCATAGGCCAACAGGACGGAAAGCCCACCTATCGTCAGATGACCGCCCGGGATCAGGAATGCACCTACAAGAGCTACACCTGCATAGATGATGTTGTTGACACATCGTGTGGACGGGTTGGTGAGACTGCTGTAAAAAACAGCTTTCTGGCTGGCATTTCGAAGCTCCTCGTTGATCGAAGCGAAACGCTCCGAAGAACGGTTCTCATAGCCAAATGCCTGAACCACTTTCTGATTTCCAATCATTTCCTCGATCAGTGCAGTCTGACGTCCACGGGCATCACTCTGTGCACGGAACATCTGGAAGGAATGGGAGGAGATGAATTTTGCCACAAAAAAGCTCACCGGTGTCAGGACAATGACCATCAGTGTGATCCACACGTTTTTGGAAAACATGAAGATCAAAGTTCCGATGATGGTGATGATACCGGAAAACAGCTGTGTAAATCCAAGGAGCATACCATCGGAAAGAATATCTGTATCCGCAATGACACGGCTGATGATATCACCGGTGCTGTGTCCGTCCAGGTAGGACAGCGGAAGTTTCTGGATATGGCGGATGGATTTCGCGCGGATATCCTGTACTGTGCGGTAGGTCATACGGTTGTTGATGATGCTCATGATCCAGGTGGCAATACCGGAAAGCACGATCATGACAAGAATACGGGAAAGATAGAATCCCATTCTGCCAAAATCAACTTCATGGGCAGCAACCACCTCATCAATGGCATAGCCGAAAAGTACGGGAACATACAGCTGCAAAATTACGGTAACTGCGGCAAGGATTACACTTAAGACAAGAAGGAAACGGTATTTTCCGATAAAGCGGAGCACCTTGAAGAAGGTTGCCATGCTGTTTTTGTTCTGGGATTTTTTGTATGTTTTACTCATGCCAGGACCTCCTTTCCCGTTGCTTTTTCATATTTGATCCGTTCTTCCGGGAACTGTGAGAAAAAGATCTCACGGTAAGTTTCACAGGTGGAAACCAGCTCCTGGTGGGTCCCTTTTCCGGCGAGCTGGCCATCGTCCAGTACCAGGATCAGATCGGCCTGACGGATGCTGGCTGCTCTCTGGGATACCAGGAAGGTGGTGGTGTTTCCGCCAAGCTGGTGGAGGGATTTCCGAAGTGCCGCATCTGTGGCAAAGTCAAGAGCACTGGCACTGTCATCCAGGATCAGGATCTCAGGTTTTTTCACAAGAGCACGGGCGATGGTAAGACGCTGGCGCTGTCCTCCGGAAAGGTTCCGGCCGTTCTGCTCCAGGCGGAAATCCAGCTGTCCCTGTTTCTTTTCCACGATCTCACTGGCCTGGGCAGTAGTAAGAGCCTCCCACATTTCCTCATCTGTGGCATCTTCCCGTCCCCAGCTTAAGTTTTCACGGATGGTTCCCTGGAAAAGAGCTGCTTTCTGAGGAACCACGCCGATCTTTTCACGGAGCTCTTTCTGAGAGTAGGTCTGTACATTCTGGCCGTCAAGGGTGACGGTTCCACTGCTTGCGTCATAGAAACGGGCGATGAGATCCACAAGGGTGGACTTACCGCTTCCGGTACCGCCGATGATTCCAATGGTAGAGCCTTTTTTTGCGGAAAAAGTGATGTCCGAAAGGCTGGGTGCGCCGGTTCCTGCATAGGAGAAGGTCACATGGTCAAAAGCAACGGCACAGTCGTTCTTTGCAGCTACCGGTGCGGAAGTTTTCTCCGGGTAGGCCATGGTGGAATCTACTTTCAGGATTCCGGCAACACGGTCTGCACAGGCCATGGATTTGTTCAGGGTAATGATCAGGGAAGCAAGTTTGATCAGCTCCACGATCATCTGTGCCATGTAGTTGTAAAGGGCAACGACTTCACCCTGCTGCATGTTTCCCAGATTGACCTGTACACCTGCAGTCTGAATCAGGATTACGGTTGCGATATTGATTAGTACATAGGTGGCCGGATTTAAAAGTGCGGAGATTTTTCCCACAAATTCATTCAGTTTTGTGAGAGCAAGGTTGCTTTCGTCAAACTCTGCAACTGCGTGATCTTCCCGGCAGAATGCACGGATCACACGGACACCGGTCAGATTTTCTCTGGTAAGGCGTGTGACAGTATCCAGGCGTCCCTGTACTTTTTTAAAAAGAGGGATACTTAAGAACATGATCACAAAGACAACCAGGAACAGTACCGGGATGGCAACTACGAAGATCAGTGCACAGCGCACGTTGATGGTAAAGGCCATCACCATGGCACCGAAAACAATAAACGGGCTTCGAAGAAGAAGACGAAGGCCCATGTTTACACCGTTCTGTACCTGGTTTACGTCGTCGGTCAGACGGGTGATCAGGGTATCGGTTCCAAGGGTATCCAGTTCCGTATAGGAAAGCTTCTGGATGTGGTCAAAAACTGCCTGCCGTACTTCTGTGGCAAAACCTACGCTGGCTTTTGCCGCAAAAAACTGGGCCGTGATGCTGACTGCCAGTCCTGCGGCAGCCATCAATATCAGGATAAAGAATTTCTGTACGATGTAGCCGTGGTCGTTATGGGCAATACCCACATCAATGATCTGGGCAATGACGATAGGCACCAGCAGGTCAAACACAACTTCCAGAAACTTGAAAAAAGGAGCCAGAATGCTTTCTTTTTTGTAGTTTCGAAGATATTTTGCGAGTGTTCGCATTTCTTTTTCTTTCCTCCATTTCCTTTTTATTACAATAAACCTCTGTTATTATACTCCCTTCGGGATGATACGTATAATATTGTTTTTAATGTATTATAATATAAAAATTATATTGAAGAAAACGTGAGTTTATGGGAAGATGATCATAGTATCTGCAAAAATGAAAAAATCATTAGTATGCAGTACAGAAGAATATAGATTGCGAATATCCGCTTGACACAAAGACAGAGAGTGTTTGATGCGGATCATCCGGGAACGGAATGCGGAAATTACAGAAATTATTATATGCAATTAAAAGGAGAAGGATATGGAGATCAGACAGTTGGAATATTTTCATGAGATTGCGGCAACGGGAAGTATCCATGAAGCTGCAAGAAGACTGAATATGTCCCAGCCGCCCTTAAGCTACCAGATCAAACAGCTGGAAGCAGAGCTGAATGTGAAGCTTTTTGAGCGGACCAGGGCAGGGGTGACACTGACAGAAGCGGGAAAGCTTCTTTATGACAGGACGGAGAATATTTTAAATTATGTCCGTTCCACAGAGCTGGAAGTATCCAAGACAGGGAAAAAGCAGGTCTTACGTATCGGGATCACGCCCACCACAGTAACCACCATTATGCCTTATATTTCCAGATTTTCCAGGGAAAATTCCGATGTAAACTTTGAGGTGCGGGATGCCATTACCTTCACACTTCTGAACTATCTTATGGATGGGATCATTGATGTCTCTGTGGTGCGGACACCTATCAAGCTGGAGGGATTAAATTATCTGGAGCTTTCGGAAGAACCCATGATCGCAGTCCTTCCCCCGGCATTCCCGGAAAACAGGACAAAAAAAGAGGGCATCAGCCTTAAGAAACTGACTGGACGCCCTCTTATTATTTACCGGCGATACGAAGAATTTCTGATGAAAGCCTTTGGAGAAAAAAATCTCCAGCCGGATATTTTCTGTGTCTGCGACGATCCCAGAGATGCTATGCTCTGGGTGCAGGAAGGCCTTGCCACTGCCGTTTTTCCAAGATCCATGGAAGACCTCTGTACAGATCTTCCGATCCGGATCATCGAAGAAGAGAAGCTTACGACTAGGATCCTTCTTGCCTGGAAAAAAGACCGCAGGCCTTCCGCTGTAATGCAGGAGTTTATCAATATCTGTGAGGAATATAAAGAAATCAGTCTTTGAGATGTTCCTCTTTCCAGTGTTTCCACTTCTGAACGGCTTCCGGATTCTGTTTCTCCAGCCGTTCTTCCAGTTTCTTTCTGCGCTGTTCCAGCCGTTCCAGAACTTCCGGGTGTTCGGCCAGGATCTTTTCTTTCAGTTTGCCACGGCGTTTTTCCAGAAGCTGAAGGATCAGTCTCCGGTCGGAAGTCAGCTCTTCCGGCAGTTCGTCCATATGTAACTCGATCCTTCGGAGAAGTTCATCTTCATCCAGAAGCCCCAGGCCATGCCAGTTATCCAGAAGTTCTTCCAGACCTTCTTCGGAGAGACGTTCAATATCCGGGATCTGATGTAACTGTTCGATAATGTGATGGACAGATTTCTCGATCTCTTTTACCGCATCATCTCCGAAAGCCCAGGCAAACTCTTCCAGGGTATCTTCTTCCTCTGCCGGGAGAAAGGCGATGCTGCGGCGGAGAAGTTTTGCCTCGTCCTCCTTTGGAACATCCAGTTCATAAGGAGCTTCGATCCCTGCGTCATGTAAGGCGGCAAGAATGGTACGGCGGACCATACCGTCCTTGATCATATGGCCGATGCCGAACTGACGCAGCTGGTCATTGATCTGAGTGGAATGTTCGGTGAGGTAAAAACGGATCCCTCGTTTTTTCAGGCTTGCAGAGATGGCATCCAGCCGGTCGGCAGCAGTAACGTCAATGCTGTTGATGGCACTGGCATCTACGATCACCACTTTTGTATCTTTCTGGATGCTGTTTTCAATATCTTCCTGAAAGATCTTTACATTTGCGAAAAACAGGTTCTCACTGAAACGGTAGATGACAACGTCTTTGATGGGATAGGCGTAACGGTTTCTGGAAAGATCAAAATAAACATCTCTGCCCGGGATCATACCACGGAAAGAGCGTGGCGGGTTGGTAGCTTTCAGGATCACAGCTACGAAAGAGAGCAGGATGCCGATGATAACGCCATAGATGGTTCCAAGGCAGAGCACGCTGAAACCGGCAGCCATAAAAATGTAAAATTCTGTGCGGCTCACCTTGAAAAGACGTACAGCCAGATGGGTTTCCACCACATCCATCAGAGCAGAGATCACAATGGCTGTCAACACAGGAACCGGAAGATATCCGATAAATCCGGTGCCAAAAAGAAGGATCAGAGCCATGGTGATCCCGGCAGTGATGGAAACTGCCTGAGATTTTCCTCCGTACTGTTCATTGAGAGAGGTACGGGAAATACTGCCGTTTACCGGGCAGCATCCAACAGCGGAAGCCGCAATGTTTCCCGCTGCACAGGACAGGATCTCCTGACGGTCGTTCAGCTTGTAGTCATTGCGAAAGGCGAAAGTGTTTTCTGCAAGAAGGGTTTCCGCCATAATGACAACGGCAACCATAAGGCCGCGGCCTGCTGCCTGGGTCAGATCAACATTTCCGAAATCCGGGATCACCAGGGAAGGAAGGCCACGTTCTACAGACTGCAAAAGCACAACGCCCTTTTCATCCACATGAAAAACAACGGTGGAGAGAACACCCAGGGCCATGATCGCGATGGCCATGGGGAATTTCGGCGCCAGTTTTTTGAATATGCGGATCAGTATCAGCGCACCAAGTCCCATGCAGAGGGAAAGCCAGCTTATATTTTTTGCGGCAGCGAAGATATGCTCTGCCAGCTCCAGAAGTTCACCGGAACCTGCCGGGCTTCCCATCAGTTTCGGGATCTGCATCAGGATGATGGTGACTGCGATACCGCTGATAAAACCACCCATTACCGGTGTGGAGATGAAATCTACGATCTTATCCGCATGGAGCAGGAAGAACACAAACAGCCACAGGCCTGCAAAAAGTGCAATGGCAGGGACATAATCCATGGCAGCTTCCGATTCCGCGGCAATGCCAAGGGTAGACAGCGCGCCGCCTACAATGGCAGCAGGTGCCGCGTCAACGCCGAAGATAAACTGCCTTGAAGTGGAAAAGAGCGCAAACAGCAGGATTGGCAGAACAGAACCATACAGTCCGTATATCGCCGGAATTCCGGAAATCTGGGCATATCCCATGGAGATAGGAATGGAAACTGCGGCGATGATGATACCGGAAAAAATATCTTTGAGAAGGTATTCTTTCCGGTATCCCCGCAGCGTGGAAAACAGGGAAAGCTTCATATAGTCACATCCTTTTCTGAAAAATATTTTCTATTATATACCAAAGAGAGCCTGCGGGAAAGAAGCAAAGCAAAGGTTCCGGGTGAAAAATCGTGGACAAAGGATATCTGTCATATTATAATAAATGCGAAATTACAGCTGTGGGGATGCGAAATCCTGTACTTTTGCTGTGTGAAAAAGATCATCAATGAAAGGTTAAGATATAAATGAAAAAAGCGATCATAGCAATGAGCGGCGGTGTAGACAGCTCCGTGGCAGCTCTTTTAACAAAGGAATCCGGTGACGAGTGCATCGGCGCTACCATGAAACTTTACAACAACGAAGATATCGGTGTCCACAGGGAAAAGACCTGTTGTTCCCTGGACGATGTGGAGGATGCCAGAAGCGTGGCTTATCAGATGGATATGCCTTACTACGTATTTAATTTTACCGCAGATTTCCATACAGAAGTTATGGATCGTTTTGTGGAGGCCTACGAAAACGGATGCACACCCAATCCATGTATCGACTGTAACCGTTATCTGAAATTTGACAAAATGTTCCACCGTATGCAGGAGATCGGCTACGATTATATTGTAACCGGACATTATGCAAGAGTGGAGTACGATGAGAAACGGGACCGCTACCTTCTGAAAAAAGCAGTGGACGATACAAAGGATCAGTCATACGTTCTCTATATGCTGACCCAGGAACAGCTGGCACATGTAAAGCTTCCGCTTGGAGGTCTCCGGAAGGACCAGGTTCGTGTCATTGCCGAAAAACATGGCTTTATCAATGCCAGAAAACATGACAGCCAGGATATCTGCTTTGTGCCGGATGGCGATTATGCGAAATTTATCGAGAAATATACAGGCAAAAAAACACCGGAAGGTGATTTTGTAGATAAAGAAGGAAACTATATCGGACGCCATAAAGGAATCATCCATTATACCATCGGTCAGCGCCGTGGCCTTGGTATTCCGGCAGCCAGCCGTCTTTATGTCTGCGAGATCTCCCCGAAGACCAATACAGTTGTTCTCGGTGACAACGCAGATCTTTTCAGCAGTGAGCTTGAGGCAGATAGTGTAAACCTGATCTCCGTGGATAATTTAAGTGAGCCGAAGAGAGTGACTGCCAAGATCCGTTACCGTCATAAAGAGCAGCCAGCCACTGCATGGCAGACACCGGACGGCATCCTTCATGTGAAGTTTGATGAACCGCAGAGAGCGATCACAAAAGGCCAGGCTGTGGTAATGTATGACGGAGACGAAGTTGTAGGCGGTGGCGCTATAAATAAAATCTATAGCCAGTCATAAATAAAGGTGAGAACCTAAATAGATAAACCCCATTGACATACTAGGAAAAGGGTGATATGATTGCATCATCAAAAAACGGAGCACACAAAACAAGGTGAGCAACGTGATGATCAGGAGGAAATCATGAAGGTTTTACAGAAGTCAACAAGGGTGTTTATCGAAGAAAAGCGAATGTGTTGTTGTCGCTGATAAGCAGATGATCATAAGATAAGAAATTACTATTTTACCGAATATAAAAATAAAAGAAAAGAGGACAAACACATGAGCAAAATTACAAGAGATCAGAGAAAATTCAAATTTGAGACATTACAGCTTCACGTAGGACAGGAACAGCCGGATCCGGTTACAGATGCAAGAGCAGTACCAATCTACCAGACATCTTCCTATGTATTCCGCAACTGCGATCATGCAGCAGCACGTTTCGGACTTGCAGATGCCGGTAACATTTACGGACGTCTTACAAACCCGACAGAGGACGTATTCGAGAAGAGGATCGCAGCACTTGAGGGTGGTTCGGCAGCACTTGCAGTAGCATCCGGTGCAGCAGCTATCACATACACGATCGAGAACCTTGCACAGCAGGGAGATCACATTGTAGCAGCCAAAAATATTTACGGCGGTACAACAAACCTTCTGGAGCATACGCTTCCGGCATACGGAATCACAACAACATTTGTTGATGTATTTAATCTCGAGGAAGTGGAGAATGCGATCCAGGAGAACACAAAAGCTGTTTATATTGAGACTCTTGGAAACCCAAATTCTGATGTTGTAGATATTGAGGCTCTTGCAAAAATCGCTCACAAACATAAAATTCCGCTTGTTGTAGATAATACATTTGCAACACCATACCTCGTAAGACCGATTGAGTACGGCGCAGATATCGTTGTTCATTCCGCAACAAAATTCATCGGTGGCCACGGAACTACTATTGGTGGTGTGATTGTAGAGAGTGGTAAGTTCGACTGGGAGGCATCCGGTAAATTTGCATCTCTTACAGAGCCAAATCCAAGCTATCATGGCGTAAGCTTCACAAAAGCATGCGGACCGGCTGCATTTGTTACAAAGATCCGTGCAATCCTTCTCCGTGACACAGGAGCAACCATTTCTCCAGTAAGCTCCTTCATCTTCCTTCAGGGACTTGAGACACTGTCTCTCCGTGTAGAGCGTCATGTTGAGAATGCACTGAAAGTTGTACAGTACCTGAACAACCATCCGCAGGTAGAGAAAGTTCATCATCCGTCTGTATCCACAGATCCAAGCCAGCAGGAACTTTACAAGAAATACTTCCCGAACGGCGGTGGTTCCATCTTTACATTCGAGATCAAGGGAGACGCACAGAAGGCAAAAGATTTCATCGACAACCTTGAGCTGATCTCACTTCTTGCAAACGTTGCAGATGTAAAATCTCTGGTTATCCATCCGGCTACTACAACACACAGCCAGTGCACAGAGGAAGAGCTTCTTGATCAGGGAATCAAACCAAACACAATCCGTCTTTCTATCGGAACTGAGAATATCGATGATATTATCCAGGATCTTGATGAGGCATTCAAAGCAGTTCAGTAAATAAGACAATTGAATAAGAAGAACACCTTCTAAATCAATAGCACAGAAAAATCTGCTCCGGGACGTATGAGAATATAGTTCCGGGGCAGATTTTTTATACGTTTATCTGGAAGATCCAGAAGCTGGAAGATCAGTGCTTGTGGTACTGAGGATGCACAGGGTATGTGCGATTTTTTTCAGGCGGCTTCTACAAGTTCTTCCAACGTTCCGAAAGTGTATCCCATCTCTTCCCATTTCGTCAGCAGTTCATCCAGGATGGAAGCGTTTGTAGAGGAAGTGCTGTGCAGCAGTACAATAGCGCCCGGATGGATCCGCCCCAGAAGTTTTTCAAAGGCTTCTTCTTTTGAGGGCTGTTTATCCTGATACCAGTCCACATAAGCCAGGCTCCAGAAAAACGTGTGATATCCCAGATCTTTTGCCATCTGGAGGTTTTCTGTACTGTAGATCCCCTGTGGCGGACGGTAAAATTTTGTCATTTCTTTTCCAGTTGCTTCTTTATAAAGAGCCTCCACATCTTCCAGCTGTTTCTGAAAAGCCTCTTTTGTGGAGATGCCGGACATATCCGGGTGGGTCATGGTGTGATTGCCAACGGTATGGCCTGCATCCACAATTTCCCGGATCAGTTCCGGTTTTTCCCGGATCAGAGTTCCCACAACAAAAAATGTGGCATGTACGTGATGTTTATGTAAGGCATCCAGAATGGCAGGTGTGTTTCCATTATCATAGCCTGCGTCGAAAGTGAGATATATTTTTTTCTCATCAGTATCATCTGCGTACCAGGCATTGTATTTTTTCAGTTCCTCTATGGAAGCATTTCCTGTAGGCCGTGTGCCCTTCTCCTGAAAACCAAGCCCCCAGTTTTCACTCTGAGAGGACAAAGAGGCAGAAGAGGGCTGGCTTTTTTTCATAAAATTCTGGTCGGATCGTGATCCGGAAGAAAAATGGGAAGAGATCTTTCCCACAAGACTGCCAAAAGCAAAAGCCATGACAAAGCAAAAGATAAGACGGTAGATATGTTTTCGTTTCATGGTAACCTCGGAGAAAATGGAGTTATTAATATGCTTATGAACGTACAGAGGAAGATATGAATATAGATGATAATGAGACTATGTTCAGCAAAATATGATGGATGAGTACATAAATGTACATTTAGCGGAAAAGTTTTGTGATGGAATGATCTTTATAAAAATGGGATGGTCAACCAGAGAAAAATATGTAGTCATGCAGACTGTAAAAAAGTAGGATATTCAGGAGAGACAGGACAAAAATAGGCAAAAAATAAGAGTCATCAGCGATTCATTTCTTCTGCCGATGACTCTTTCAATTTTCATTATCCAATGGAATATACCTCTCATTTCTTAGATTTAAAACTTATACGGAATTAAAATTTACGTTCTCGGTGGTCCGTACCTCCTTGTTTTAATTATGATGGGAAATCTTTAAATCTTCTGGTGGACTGTACCTCTCTTTCTTAGATTATGGGAAGTAAGTTATGTTTTCGGTGGGTTCACGCTCCTTTTTGATTTGTTTTTTTGTTTTCCGTTTGTTTTATTTGATGGTTATACTATAACAGATAAAAACGATATTGTCAACACTAAATTTGAAAAATAATAAAAATAAATTAAAAGAGAAGAATAACTAAAATAAAATATCTAAAATATTCAGATAATATTGACGCCGGAGAATACGTATAGACCAAAACCTTTTCGGACAAGCTACCCTTATGAACATAAGAAGAGAACAAAAAAGCGCAGGAGATCATAAACAGTATTATTATTTTCAAGGAGGGAAAACTTATGCTACGTTATCTGCCTGTTCGAAAAGTTCACGCAAGACAGGTCCTGGATTCCAGGGGAAATCCTACGGTGGAAGCGGAAGTAACAGTAGGAGAAGGAATCATAGGAATCAACGGATTTACGGGAAGAGCCATGGTGCCGTCCGGAGCATCCACGGGGAAATTTGAGGCTGTGGAGCTGCGGGACGGAAACCGTGAGGAATATCTGGGCCAGAGTGTGAAAAAAGCGGTGGAGAACATCAATACCCGTCTGGCGGATGCCATCATCGGAGAAAATGCCCTGAACCAGGCATGGATCGATCATCTTCTGATCGAAACGGACGGAACGGAAAACAAAAGCAGTGCAGGAGCCAATGCCACACTGGCAGTATCCCTGGCAACGGCCCGTGCTGCAGCCGGTGCACTCCGGCTTCCTCTTTATCAGTACCTTGGAGGTTGTCATACCATGCAGCTTCCGGTGCCGATGATGAATATTTTAAATGGGGGAAAGCATGCGGACAACACCGTAGATCTTCAGGAATTTATGATCATGCCAACCGGGGCAGGGTGTCTGGAAAAAGGTATCCGTATGTGTGCGGAAGTTTACCAGCACTTAAAGCTCCTTCTCCGGGAAAAAGGACTTTCCACAGCAGTTGGTGATGAAGGAGGCTTTGCCCCGGATCTTCCGGATTCAGAGGAAGTGCTGACCCTGATCGTCCATGCAGTGGAAAAAGCAGGATACAAACCTGGTGAAGAGATCACTATTGCCATCGATGCAGCCTCCAGTGAACTTTATGATGAGGAAAAAGGCGTGTACTTTTTCCCAGGGGAGAGCCGCATGAAAGGGGAAAAGATCTACCGGGATGCCAGGGAGATGACAGAGTACTACGAGAAACTGGTGGGAAAATTTCCCATTGTTTCCATTGAGGATGGGCTCTGGGAGGATGACTGGGAAGGCTGGAAATACCTGACGGAACATCTGGGAAAAAAGGTCCAGCTTGTGGGAGATGATCTGTTTGTCACCAATATCAAACGTCTGCGCTGCGGTATTCAGCTTGAAGTCGCCAATGCCATCCTCATCAAGGTAAATCAGATCGGAACCCTCACGGAAACCCTGGATGCAGTGGAGATGGCCCAGCACGCGGGATATCGCGCGGTGATCTCCCACAGATCCGGCGAGACCGAGGATTCCTTTATCGCAGATCTGGCGGTAGCTTGCGGAGCCGGACAGATCAAAACAGGTGCGCCCTGCCGTTCGGACCGGAATGCCAAGTATAATCAGCTTCTGCGGATCCATGAACAGCTTGGGACCCTTGGAAGATATGCCGATCCTTTTGCAAAAAGATCTCAGAAAAAGCCCTGCATAAAATAAACGGAAAATGGTTGAAATCCCGGTTTAGCTATGGTAAAATAACCTCTAGTTGATTAGGAGGTGTAACCGCGTGAACATTTTGAAGATTATTCTGACTGTAATTTATGCAATAGATTGTATCGCTCTGACTGTTGTCGTACTGATGCAGGAGGGCAAGCAGCAGGGTCTTGGCTCTATCGCCGGAGTAGCTGATACTTACTGGGGTAAGAATAAGGGCCGTTCCATGGAAGGTGGTCTCGTAAGAGGTACCATTATCATGGGAGTTATTTTCTTTGTACTGTCAATCGTACTGAACATTATCTGATCTGCCAGGAGCAGAACAGAAGTTGGGAACACTCTTGCTGCGTTAGCATGCAGAAGAACCTCGGATGGAGACTTCTTTTGTTAATCAGCAGGAGTGTTTTTGCGTTGATACAGGGTCACGGGTGAGACTTCCTCTGGAATGATAACAGGGTAAAAATGAAATAGAAACAGGAGAAAATGTGAAAAGATCGAAAAATTTTGAAAAAAGAAAAAAGTTTATAATGGAGCTTCTGGGAGATCCGCTGTATAAACCTATGCGGCTGCGGGAGATAGCATCTCTCCTCCAGCTGGATAAGAGTGAGAAAAAAGAGCTTTTTGATGTGCTGGACGAGCTTTGTGCCCAGGGAAAGGCGGAAGTGGATAATAAAGGAAGATACAGCAAGGTTTCCGGCAAGCGCCGAGACAGACGGAAGAAAAAAGATGATCTGAAGGCAGAGAAGCAGGAGCGTGGCCGTAAGGGAAGAGAACGTAAGGAACATGAGAATGAGGAACGTCATTTTTCCGAGAAGGACGGAACTATCATGGAAGGAACGTTCATCGGCCATTACAAGGGTTTTGGATTCGTGGAAGTGGAAGACCAGGAACAGGATATTTTTATTCCGGAAAATGACACGGGAAGTGCCATGCATCAGGATAAGGTACAGATCCTTGTACGGAATGACCATAAAGAGGGCAAGCGTCCGGAAGGCGTTGTTCTGAAGGTTCTGGAGAGGGGAATGCCTTCGATTGTTGGAACATACCAGAGCAGCCGTGATTACGGCTTTGTGATCAGTGATAACCCCAAATTTTCCAAAGATATCTTTATTACCAGGAAAAATTCCATGGGGGCAAAAGATGGCGATAAGGTAGTTGCGGAAATCGTGGACTATGGTTCCAGAAACCGGAAGCCGGAAGGAAAGATCACAGAAGTGCTGGGAAATTTACGTTCACCGGGAACAGATATCCTTGCTATTGTGAAGAGTTTTAACATTCCAAGTGTATTTCCGGATAAGGTACTCCGTCAGGCAGACCGTGTCCCGGATCATGTGCAGGAAGCAGATATGGACGGAAGGCTGGATCTTCGGGATCTTGTTACGGTTACCATTGACGGCGAGGATGCAAAGGATCTGGACGATGCCATTTCACTTACAAAAGAAGACGGGATTTATCATCTTGGCGTACACATTGCCGATGTCAGTAATTATGTTCAGGGTGGCAGTGCCCTTGATCGGGAAGCACTGAAACGTGGAACGTCTGTCTACCTTGCAGACCGTGTGATCCCTATGCTGCCAGAGAGACTTTCCAATGGAATCTGTTCTCTGAACCAGGGACAGGATCGTCTTACTTTAAGCTGCCTGATGGATGTCAATGAAAAAGGTAAGGTAATTTCACATAAGATCGCGGAAACGGTGATCCGCGTAGATGAGCGTATGTGCTACACCGATGTGAAAAATATTCTGGAAGATACTGACGATGTGGCGAAGAAACGTTATGAATCCCTGATTCCCATGTTCTTTCTGATGAAGGAACTTTCCGGGATCTTACGCAGCCGCCGTCATACAAGAGGTTCCATTGATTTTGACTTTCCGGAAAGCAAGATCATTCTCAATGCTGCAGGGAAAGCTATTGACGTACAGCCATATGAAGCCAATGTGGCAACCAGGATCATTGAGGATTTTATGCTTCTTGCCAATGAAACCGTGGCGCAGGAATACTGTACCGGAGATTATCCGTTTGTATACAGAACTCATGAGAACCCGGATCCGGAAAAGATCGAAAGTCTTCTGATGCTTCTTCATAATGAAGGAGTTAATATACAGAAATCCGGGCAGGAGATCACACCAGGTGAGATCCAGGAGATCCTGGAAAGCATCGAGGGAATGCCAAATGAGGCACAGATCAGCCGTCTGACACTGCGTACCATGAAACAGGCGAAATATACCACCGAATGCAGCGGACATTTTGGCCTTGCGGCGAAATATTACTGCCATTTTACTTCTCCGATCCGAAGATATCCGGATCTTCAGATCCACAGGATCATTCATGACCGCCTGAGAGGCAGACTGGTAAGAGAAGGACGTACCGAGCATTACAAGGAGATCCTGGATGAAGTGGCACGCCAGTCCAGTGTGTGTGAACGGCGGGCAGATGAGGCGGAAAGAGAATCTGACAAGCTGAAGAAAGCAGAGTATATGTCCTATCATCTGGGCGAGGAGTATGAGGGAATTATCTCCGGTGTTACAGGATGGGGCCTTTATGTGGAACTTCCAAATACTGTGGAAGGACTGATCCATATCAACACATTACGGGATGATTATTATGTATTTGACCAGGATGCATATGAACTGCGGGGAGACATGACAGGAAAGATTTTCCGCCTTGGGCAGAAAGTCCGTGTCCGTGTGGCAGATGCGGATAAAATGCTGAAAACCGTGGATTTTGTTCTGGCCGAAGAAGACTGAAGGAGCGCGAAATGGCAAAAAAAACAGGAATGAAACTGATCGCAAATAATAAAAAGGCTTTTCATGACTATTTTATCGAGGACACCTATGAGGCCGGGATCGCACTGGCGGGAACCGAGGTAAAATCTTTACGTTCCGGCAAATGCAGCATCAAGGAGGCTTTTGTCCGGGTGGAAAACGGGGAGGTTTATGTATATGGAATGCATATCACTCCTTATGAAAAAGGAAATATTTTTAACAAAGATCCCCTTCGTGTGCGGAAACTGCTTCTGCACCGTTACGAGATCAATAAGATCGAAGCCAAATTAAAGGAAAAAGGACTGACCCTGGTACCTCTGAAGGTTTATTTCAAGGACAGTCTGGTAAAAATAGAGATCGGCATGGCACGTGGTAAAAAGCTTTATGATAAGCGCCAGGATATTGCCAAGAAAGATCAGAGAAGAGAAGCAGAGAGAGACTTTAAAGTGAAAAATCTTTATTAACCGACCGGTTTCTGCTGGAAAAAAATATGATAAAAAGTGGGGAATGAAAAATGGCAGAGGTACAGGAAAGACGTAAAAAAACGGTGGAAGCATCCATGACAGAACAGGTTCATCTGATCATGCAGCAGCATCTGAACGGAGGCGGAAGGCTTTTTGGCGGAGCGCTGATGCAGTGGCTGGATGAGGTTGCCGGTGTGGTGGCCATGCGGCATGCGGAAACCTATCGTGTGGTAACTGCCGCGGTGGACAATCTTCAGTTCAAGCATGCGATCTATGAGGGTGAGATCGTAGTACTTAAGGGATATGTGACGGATGTTGGAAGAACCTCCATGGAAGTCGAGATCGATACGTATGTGGAGCAGCCGGATGGTATGCGCCGTACTGTAAACCGGGCATTCTTTGTAATGGTAGCTGTAGATGAAAATCAGAAGCCGATCCAGGTACCTGAACTGATCATTACCACAGAAGCAGAAAAAGCCCGGAATGAAGCTGCAAAAATGCGCCGCGACATGCGGAAAAAAAGAAGAGAAAACGGCTTCTGACCGCAGATGTTTTAATTTTTGACATAGTCTGAAAAATCTAAAGATTCTGTGAAATTCAAACCGGTCAGGTTGACAAGAAAGTGATACTCTGTAATAATAGAAAGAGGTAAGCTGACAGCAAATAGAACCATTTTATATGGAGGAGATATAATGAAAAAACGTTATTTGATTCTTGCAGGAATTCTTGCGGCAAGTATGCTTGCGGCCGGATGCGGTAAGAAGAGTTCTGTGGCACCTGAGCAGAAAGTGGAAGCAACGGTGACACCGACTGTGACAGAAGCAGCGAAGTCTGATGTGGTAGAAATGCAGACATCTACAGACGATACAGCAAATATCAAGAATGTGATGGGAACCAAGAGCGAGACAACCACAAGTATTGTGTTCACAAATAAAATAGATTCTACAATCTCTGCGATTTATGTCCGCCCTACGAGAGATGACGGAGATGACAGTGATGAGACATGGGGCAGTGATCTTGTAAATGGTAAGTTTACACTGGCTTCCAATGACAAGGCTGTTTATTATATGGAAAAGAGCCAGAAAGATGACGATGGTAATGCAGTTACAAGCTTTGATGTGCGTGTGACATTTTCGGACGAAGATCAGAATGATTGCTTTTTCCGTCAGCTGCCGCTTCTGACAATTTCACAGCTGAATCTGTGCATGGATGGTGAAGGCGAAGATGGAATCCCATATGCTACATATCTGACAAGTGGAAGCACCAAGGAGGTTTCTACGTTGAAAGATGTAAAGGCAAGACTTGGTATTGAAGATGACAGTGAAGAGAGCGATTCCAGCGACAGCACGGATTCTACAGACAGTACTGACAGCACGGATAGTACAGATTCCAGCAGTACAGATTCCACATCTTCTTCTACGGATAACAGTGGAGATAATTCAGACAGCAGTGATTCCGGTAACGGCAGTGATTCTTCATCTTCATCGGATTCAGGATCGGATTCATCTTCAGAAACTCCGAATCCAACAGAAACTCCATCCAGTGATGATGATCCGGCTTCGGTAGCTGCTGGCTATATCGGTCGGTCCATGTCTGAACTTGAGAATGCATGCGGCAGCCCAAATGGCAGTGATTATGAGGACGAGCCGGAGTCCGGTAAGACAGGTTATTATTATTATGATACGTTTACGGTATCCACAACTTTTGACGATGACGGCAATGAAGTTGTATCCGGCGTATGGTAAAGGAGAATAAACATATGAAAAGAGTGTTACTGAAATTAAGCGGAGAGGCTCTTGCAGGAGAGCAGAAGAGAGGTTTTGATGAAGCAACTGTTACAGAGGTTGCCAAACAGATCAAGACGATCGTGGATGAAGGACTTCAGGTTGGTATCGTGATCGGAGGTGGAAACTTCTGGAGAGGACGTACCAGCGGAGCCATGGACAGAAGCAAGGCGGATCAGATCGGTATGCTTGCTACTATCATGAACTGTATCTATGTGTCTGACATTTGCAGATATGTGGGACTTAAGACAGAGGTGTTTACCCCGTTTGTATGTGGTGCATTTACCACTCTTTATTCCAAAGATGCTGTAGAAGAAAGCTTCGCAGAAGGGAAAGTTGTATTCTTTGCAGGTGGTACCGGTCATCCGTATTTTTCTACAGATACAGCTACAGTACTTCGTGCCGTTGAGATCGGTGCAGATGCCATTCTTCTTGCAAAGGCTGTTGATGGAATTTATGACAGCGATCCGAAGGTAAATCCGGATGCCAAGAAGTATGATGAGATTTCCATTGATGAAGTGGTTGCCAAGAAACTGGCAGCTATGGATCTTACCGCTTCCATCATGTGCATGGAGCAGAAGATGCCGATGCTGGTATTCGGTCTTGATGAAAAAGACAGCATCGTCAACACCGTACACGGTAAGTTCTCCGGAACAAAGGTAACTGTGTAATCGGAAGGGAATAATAAAAAATAACCATACAGGGAGATATGTGAAATGGATGAGAGAATTCAGGTATACGAAACAAAAATGGGAAAAACACTGAATGCTTTGGAGAGTGAGCTGACAACGATCAGAGCCGGTCGTGCAAACCCGCATATTCTTGACAAACTTACCGTAGATTATTATGGAGCACCGACTCCGATCCAGCAGGTTGCAAACATTTCTGTGCCGGAGGCACGTATGATCCAGATCCAGCCATGGGAATCCAGCATGATCAAAGCTATCGAGAAAGCAATTCTCTGCTCTGATCTGGGATTAAATCCGAACAACGATGGAAAAATGATCCGTCTTGTTTTCCCGGAGCTTACCGAGGAGCGTCGTAAAGAGCTGGTAAAAGACGTTAAGAAAAAAGGCGAAGGTGCCAAGGTTGCGGTAAGAAATATCCGTCGTGATGCCAACGATGCATTTAAAAAACTTGCAAAACAGGATGTTTCTGAGGACGAGATCAAAGAGCTTGAGGATCAGATCCAGAAACTTACAGATAAGTACATCAAGGAAGTTGACAAGGCGATTGAGAACAAGTCTAAAGAGATTCTGACTGTATAATTGTAAGAGATACGAGGATAAAGAGGGCTTCTTTGAAGAAGCTCTCTTTCTGTATGGAGGAGATTTATGAACGTACCAAATCATATTGCGATCATTCTGGATGGAAACGGACGGTGGGCAAAAGAACGTGGAATGCCCAGAACTTATGGACATGTAAAGGGATGTGCCAATCTTGAAAATATCTGTTACGATATTAAAGACCTGGGAGTGAAATACCTTACCGTTTACGCTTTTTCCACAGAAAACTGGAAACGTTCCAGGGAGGAAGTGGAGGCACTGATGAAACTGTTCCGCAGTTACCTTAAGAAATGTATCAAGATTTCCAAGAAAAATAATATGCGGATGAAAGTTATCGGAGATATTACTGCTTTTGCACCGGATATCCAGCAGAGTGTCCGGGAACTTGAGGAATATTCCAAAGATTTTGACGGAATTTATTTTCAGCTGGCATTAAATTACGGAAGCCGGGATGAGATCCGTCGTGGTATGCAGAAGATGGCACAGGATGTAAAAGACGGAAAAGTCGAGCCGGACAGCATTACAGAAGAGACTATTGAGAGCTATCTGGACACTGCCGGTGTACCGGATCCGGATCTGATGATCCGTACGAGCGGAGAGCAGCGCCTTTCCAATTTCCTGCTCTGGCAGCTGGCTTATTCGGAGTTTTATTTTACACCGGTTGCATGGCCGGATTTTAATAAAAAAGAGCTGATCAAGGCCATCGAGAAATATAATCAGAGGGACAGACGCTACGGCGGTGTCAAGGAGGAGTAGATCATGTTTAAGACAAGACTGATAAGCGGTATCATCCTTGTCATCATTGCCCTGGCAACTATTATTTCCGGCAGCTGGATCCTGTTTTTTACACTTCTGGCTGTTTCACTGATTGGAATGAGAGAGCTTTACAAGGTAATGAAGGTAAGTGATGAGCACGTTACCGTGTTGGAACTTGTGGGATATCTTGGAGCAGTGCTTTATTATATTGCCATGAGATTTGATTTTGGAAGTTATGGAACAATGGCGATCATCATCAGTATGATCCTGATCCTGTTTGTTTATGTATTCGGTTATCCGAAATACCGTGCGGAACAGGTGATGGCAGCATTTTTCGGAATGGTGTATGTTGCGGTGATGCTTTCCTTTATCTATCTTACCAGAAACCTTCCGGATGGAAAATTCCTGGTATGGCTGATATTTTTATGCTCCTGGGGTTGTGATACCTGTGCCTACTGTGTGGGAATGCTCATTGGCAAACATAAGATGGCTCCGGTTTTAAGCCCTAAGAAATCTATCGAGGGAGCAGTAGGCGGTGTTGTGGGAGCGGCGCTTCTTGGAGTGATCTATGCAGCGGCCACACAGGGAAAAATGGCAGAGTATGCCCTGATCTGTGCAGTTGGAGCGCTGATCTCCATGGTAGGTGATCTGGCAGCATCTGCCATCAAGAGAAATCAGAACATCAAGGACTATGGTAAGCTGATCCCGGGCCATGGAGGAATCCTGGACCGTTTTGACAGCGTGATCATCACAGCTCCTGTTATTTACTATCTTGCAAAAACCATTCTTGGAATTTAGGAGATATTGAAATGAAAAATATTGCAATCTTAGGTTCTACCGGCTCCATAGGAACCCAGACACTGGATGTGGCAAGAAAAAACGAAGACCTTCGTGTTGTTGCAGTCAGTGCGGGAAAAAGTGTGGAGAAACTGGAAGAGCAGATCCGGGAATTTCACCCGATTTTGGCAGCGGTCTGGGATGAAAAGGCAGCCCGGGACCTGAAAACACGTATTGCGGATACTGACACAAAGGTAGTCAGCGGAATGGAAGGGCTTCTGGAACTTGCGTCCATGCCGGAATCCGATATCCTGGTCACTGCGATCGTGGGAATGATCGGGATCCGTCCTACCATGGAGGGAATCCGTGCCGGAAAGGATATTGCCCTGGCCAATAAAGAGACTCTTGTCACGGCAGGTCATCTGATCATGCCAATGGCAAGAGAATATGGTGTATCCATCCTTCCGGTAGATAGTGAACACAGCGCCATTTTCCAGGCTATCCACGGAGAAGAAAACAAAGAGATCCATAAACTTCTGATCACGGCATCCGGCGGCCCGTTCCGCGGACGTACTACAGAAGAGCTTCGAAATGTCACGGTTGCAGATACTCTGAAACATCCAAACTGGGTAATGGGACGGAAGATCACCGTAGATTCCGCGACCCTGGTAAACAAGGGCCTGGAAGTTATGGAAGCCAGATGGCTGTTTGATATGGATCTGGATCATATCCAGGTGGTGGTGCAGCCGCAGAGCATCATTCATTCCATGGTGGAATTTAAAGACGGCGCGATCATGGCACAGCTTGGAACTCCGGATATGAGACTCCCGATCCAGTACGCTCTGTACTATCCACACAGACGTTATCTGGATGGAGACCGTCTTGATTTCACGAAACTCCGTGAGATCACATTTGAGGTTCCGGATATGGACACATTCCGCGGACTTCCTATGGCAATCCAGGCATCCCGGGAAGGGGGAAGTATGCCGACTGTCTTTAATGCGGCCAATGAGCTTGCAGTAAAGAAATTCCTGGAAGAAAAGATTGGCTTTCTGGATATTTATGAGATTATTGCACAGTCTATGGAAAGACATAAAAAAATCGCGCATCCGGATCTGGATGAGATCCTTTCTGTAGAGCAGGATACTTACCAGTGGATCGAAAGCAGGTGGTAAATTGAGATTTGTGATTGCTGTAATTATTTTCAGCGTTGTGATACTGATCCATGAACTGGGACATTTTCTCCTGGCAAAAAAGAACCACATTGAGGTGGTGGAATTTTCTCTTGGCATGGGTCCGAGGATCATAAGTACGGTAAAAGGTGGCACCCGCTATTCTGTGAAACTGCTTCCTCTTGGCGGTTCCTGTGCCATGGCAGGAGAAGATGCGGAAGATGACAGTCCGGGAACCTTTAATTCTGCTCCTGTGTGGGGCAGAATTGCGGTGGTTGCCGCTGGTCCGGTATTTAATTTTCTGCTGGCCTTTGTCCTGTCTGTGATCATTGTGGGCTGTATTGGCTATGATCCTGCAACTGTATTGCAGGTAACAGAAGGTTCCGCAGCAGAAAAGGCAGGCCTGAAAGAAGGCGATGTGATCACAGAATACCAGGGATATCACATTGACCTGGGAAAAGATCTCTATGTGTATTCGTATCTCAATGAACTGAAAGAGGGAGAGACCATCCATCTGAAGGTAAAACGTGATGGAAAAGAACAGGAGATCTCTTATAAGCCGGATGTGAATGTACGGTATCTCCTTGGTTTCAACCGTTCTGATGTAAATTCCATGACAGTGGAATCTCTGATCAAGGGAATGCCACTGGAAGAAGCAGGTCTGGAAGCGGGCGATGTGATCACGAAGATCAACGGTGTGGAAGTCCCGGATGGAAATGCATATGAAAAATATATCGAGGAGCATCCACTGTCTGATGAACCTGTGACGATCACTTATGAACGAAATGGGCTGGAATATGAGGCGGAGATTACACCAAGAGAATACAGGACACCGGTTTCCGGTTTCGGATATAACACATACAGCGAAAAGACTTCCGGTTTCAATGTTCTGAAATACGGTGCGGTGGAAGTAAAATACATGATCCGCACTACGATCTTAAGTCTGAAAGAGCTTGTGACCGGTCATCTTGGAATGAAAGACTTAAGCGGCCCGGTTGGTGTTGTGGATGCCATCGGTGATACTTACGAACAGTCCAAGAGCGAAGGAACACTGATGATCTGGATGAACATGCTGAATATGGCAGTTCTGCTTTCGGCCAACCTGGGAGTGATGAACCTGCTTCCTCTTCCGGCACTGGATGGGGGAAGGCTGGTATTTCTGGTGGTAGAAGCAGTTCGGAGAAAACCGGTAAATCGCCAGGTAGAAGGCATGATCCATTTTGCGGGACTGATGCTTCTGATGGCGTTGATGGTTGTGGTTATGTATAATGATATTTTGAAGATTTTCTGATATCTGACAAAATAAGGCAAATATTTAGTGCTGTATGATCTATGAGAAGATGATACAGCACTTTTTCTGTGCAGATATTTATTATATAATGAAGATATCAGAGCAAAAGAGAAGGAGATATGGGAATTTGAAAAAGAATATTTTAATACTGGCGGCTTTGATAGCAGTTGTTCTGGCGGTACCTTTTCTGATCATAAAAGCGGATGAGGCAATCCAGATAAAAAATGCAGAATTTAAGGAAAAACAGAATAATGTATGTTATGAAAAAGCGGGAGAATGCATGGATGCAGGTGAATATGATGAAGCGATAGAATTACTTGAAAAACTTCCGGGAAATTATGAGGATGCAGAATATATTATCCGGTATGCAAAGTTTTGCAAAGCTGTTCAGAACGAAGAAGGAATTGAGGAGCTACATAAACTCATATGGAATTTTCCGAAAGAGGATAAGTACAGTGGTAAATATGCAGAAGAAATGAAAAGGGTTAAAGAAGATACAGAAGTACAGTATGAAAAATATATGGCACAGAAAGAAAAAGAAGAAGAGGAAAAAATGAGGAAGAAAGATGAGCCATATAAAGGAATGAAAGAAAAATATATAAATATTACGCTTCTGGGAAGGGCGAAAGAGAAAAGAACAGAACATTACTGGCGGGATACACCGGGAAAAAGGACACAGGATATTCAATACAGATATATGTGGTATAACAGCAACGGAACAAAAAAATTCATGGCAGTCTGCAGAAACGGACGGGTCAGCAGTGTAGTTGAGTTTGTTCCGTCCACAGCATCCAGAAAAAATAGTTACAGTGGAAATACCAGCAGGAATAATACCAGAAAAGATATGTATGATGTGCAGGACTACGATGATCCGGAAGATTTTTACTATGATCATGCAGATGAATTTGATGATATTCAGGATGCGGAAGATTACTGGGAGGAAGCACAGTAAGATATATGGCATTTTTTCGATTTTGTGCATATACTGGCAGAGAGTCAGTGTGTTTTCAGGCACAAAAAGGAGTCTCTGTTTATGAAAAATCATTCTTATCTTTCCATGCAGCAGGATACCCCGGATCAGGGACGGCTGCAGGTGACGGTGCAGGACGGAGCTAATAACCGCCCTGTGGAAAATGCCAGAGTGCGGATTTCTTATACGGGAGTACCGGATAATGTGATCGAGGAAGTCCGTACGGATTCTTCCGGAAAAACGCCCATGCTGGATCTGGCAGCGCCTCCGCTGGAATACAGCATGAAGCCGGTGGAAGAGCAGCCTTATGCGGAATATACCGTTCAGATCAGTGCAGATGGTTTTGAACCAAAAGAAGTGGCAGGAACGGAAGTTCTTCCCCAGGTGATCGCACAGCAGCCGGCATCTCTTATGAGACAGAGAGGCGCAGGAGAGGATTATCAACGCATTGTGATCGGCCCTCACACCTTGTTTGGTGAGTATCCGCCCAAAAATCCTGAGGCTGAGATCAAGCCGGTAAATGAATCTGGAGAGATTGTTTTAAGCCGGGTGGTGATCCCGGAGTATATCGTAGTCCATGATGGACCGGTAGGAGATACTAATGCGCAGAACTATTATGTACGTTACAAAGATTATATCAAAAATGTGGCCAGCAGCGAGATCTACGCTACCTGGCCGGATGATACAATACGCGCAAATGTCCTGGCGATCATGTCGTTTACATTAAACCGGGTGTATACGGAATGGTACCGGAACAAAGGCTATGATTATACCATCACATCCTCTACCGCATACGACCACAAATGGATCAATGGCCGGAATATTTTTGAGAGTATTGACCGGATCGTAGACGAACTTTTTGAAAATTATCTTTCAAGGCCGGATGTGCGTCAGCCAATCCTGACCCAGTACTGTGACGGGCGTCAGGTGCAGTGCAGGGATAGGGGATGGATGACTCAGTGGGGAAGCAAGGCGCTGGGAGACCAGGGATATTCTGCGATTGAGATCCTGCGGAGTTTCTATGGAAACGATATGTATATCAATGTGGCGGAAGCAGTTTCCGGGATTCCCGCATCCTGGCCTGGATATGACCTGACTATTGGAGTCACCGGAGAAAAAGTACAGCAGATCCAGGAACAGCTCAATGCCATAGCAAAGGCCTATCCAGCCATTCCGACAGTAACTGTGGACGGTATTTATGGCCCGGCTACTGCGGCATCTGTGAAAAAATTTCAGAATGTATTTGGACTTCCCACGTCCGGAGTGGTGGATTATCCAACCTGGTATAAGATTCAGGAAATTTATGTGGCAGTGACCAGGATCGCGGAACTGCGTTAATTTGAAAAAAGTGTTTGACGTTTCTGAATAAACCAAGTATAATGGCTGTTTGTATCTTTAAATGCGTTGTAAAACAATTGCGTTTATGAACATATGATAAAGCGGAATGAGAATGTCCGTTTTACAAAAGGAGCGATGAGAATGACATTTTATCAGGAACTACAGTTAAGCTCAACCGGATCAAAACAGCTGATTCGAAATACCACAGACAAAAAAGAAAAACGAAGGCACATTCTGATCTATAATTTTAAAGTATATCTTGTCATGGCATTTTGTGTGGCGGTTGTGACATTGTACAGTAAGATAACCGGCAATGATAACAGTGTTGTAGGAGTAACCGTACTTCTGGCAGTGCTGGTTTTGAGACAGGCGGATTTCGGGATCCGGACCACACATGGCTTGCTGTCCATTGCCGGAATCTTTGGTATTTTGATCATAGGACCGCGACTGTCCAATATGGTTTCACCGGTGCCGGCATTTTTTGTAAACGCTGTAAGTATCCTTTTGCTGATGATCCTGGGATGCCACAATGTAATTATGTATAATCATTCCACATTTGTCCTCGGTTATCTGCTTCTGATGGGATATGACGTAACTGGAAAAGCGTATCTGCTTCGCGTGGAGGGCCTTCTTGTGGGAATGTTCCTTTGCATGGTGATCTTTTATAAGAATCAGAAAAATCGTCCGTATCGCAGAACATTTCTGGATCTGTTCCGGGAATTTGACCTGCATTCCGCAAGAGGCAGATGGTACCTGCGGCTGACACTGATCGTTTCCAGCGCCATGCTGATCATGTCACTTCTTGGACTTCCAAGAGCAATGTGGGCCGGAATTGCCTGCATGTCGGTGTGCCTGCCATTCACTGAGGACTGTAAAGTCAGAGCCGGAAAAAGAGGCATGTTCAACATTGTGGGATGCCTGCTGTTTGTGGTGCTTTATCTGGTGCTTCCAAAGTCCATGTACCCTTACATCGGAATGATCGGAGGAATCGGTGTGGGATATTCCGCAGGCTATGCGTGGCAGACGGCATTTAATACATTTGGAGCGCTGTCCATCGCATCAGGACTGTTTGGAATGCCGGCAGCTGTGCTGTTGCGTATCGGGGCCAATGTGTTCGGGGCAGCCTATACCATGATCCTGAATAAGCTTGGAGATAAATTCGCACAGTATATGTGGGTACGGAAAAAAGCGGAAATCTGATGGCAGATCAGGAGAAACCGCATTGTAAATATATGCCAGATATGATAATATGAAGGAAATAGTCGCAGGGTGTTTTTGAAAACATCTTACAGGAAATAATGCATCGCAGGGTTATGATAACCGGGTGCATTATTTTTTTGAATGTAAATTGCAAAAATGAATGTGAATGTCTGCTTTAACAGGGATTACACTACATATTTTTAAGAGAGGGGTTCTAAAAAAATGAACACATTAACAGTTTTACTGCAACAGATCGGAATGTTCGTGATCTACATTATCACAGGCGTGATCCTGATCCGCACAAAAGTACTGACACGGGAAAATCTGGAGATCATTTCAAAAGTTGTGATCAAACTGTCACTGCCGGTGATGATCTTTATCAATACGGTAAACGGGGTGGATCGGAAGTCATTTTTTTCCTCATTGTCCATCCTCGGAATTGCGGTAGTGATGTATGTGTGTCTGCTGATCCTGGGCACCTTATCCGGAAAAGTATTTCATCTTCATGGAGAACATCTGCAATTATATCGTGCAATGACTGTATTCGGAAACGTGGGATTTATGGGAATTCCTATTGTTGTCAGCATATATCCGGAAAAAGGAATGCTGTATATGGCTGTTTTTACGATTATTGATCAGCTGATGTTGTGGACTCTGGGGGTAAAACTGACTTCCTCAGAAAAAGAAAGCGGAACTTTTAATCCGAAAAAACTGATCAATCCTGTAACGGTGGCCATTATTCTGGCAATGATCTGTGTACTGACAGGAATCAGGATCCCACTGGTTTTAAATACGGCACTTCAGAAGATGGGAGCGACAGCAACACCACTGGCAATGATGTATCTGGGAGGTGTTTTTGCCTGCATTGATGTGTTAAGCTTTGTTAAGAAGCCGGATTATTATGGGATCACATTGATAAAAATGATTGGATTTCCAGTGCTTTTTTATATCCTGCTGAGGCTTGTCCCTATTCCGGCAGATATCCGGATGACTATGGCGCTGACTTCTGCCATGCCTGTGATGTCGTCGGTGGTAATGATGGCAAATGCCTCCGGATCAGATGGAGATTATGCAATGGGAGGAATTGTGGTTACTACGTTATGTTCAGTCCTGACACTTCCTGTGGTATCCTGGATATTTCAGGCGCTTGGGTAAAAGTATTGCTCTGAAAAAAAATTTGCCGTATAATGGGCAATAGCAAAACGGACCGGTGATACGGGCCGGACAGAGGAGAAATACTATGTACGAAGAGACAACAGAGAAACTGCTGGAATTTATCAGCAAAAGCCCCACAGCCTTTCAGGCGGCAGAAGAGGCAAGAAAACGTTTTCTGGAGGAGGGCTTTACAGAACTGAAAGAGGAGGAAAGCTGGAACCTGGAAAAAGGCGGAAAATATTTTGTCATGAGAAATCATTCCGCCATCATTGGATTTTCCATTCCTGTCAATGACTGCAGAAGATATCATATCATTGCAAGCCACAGCGATTCTCCGTCTTTTAAAATAAAAGAAAATCCTGAGATGTCCGTAAACGGAGCTTACGTGAAACTGAATGTGGAGCGGTACGGAGGAATGATCCTGTCTACCTGGTTTGACCGTCCCCTTTCTGTTGCAGGCAGGATGATCGTCCGCAAGAACGGAAAAATCCTGGAAAAACTTGTGAATATTGACAGAGATCTGGTCATGATCCCAAGCCTTGCCATCCATATGAACCGGGATATCAACGGAGGCTATCATTACAATGTTCAGAAAGATATGCTTCCACTGTACAGTGGCAGTGGTGAAAAAGGAAATTTCATGCGGATGATGGCAGAAGAGGCGGAGGTTCGGCCGGAGGATATTCTGGGACATGATCTGTTTCTTTATAACCGGATGCCCGGAACGATCTGGGGTTCCCGGAATGAGTTTGTTTCCAGTCCAAGGCTGGATGATCTGCAGTGTGCTTTCGCTTCGCTGGAAGGTTTTCTTCAGGCAGATAAAAAGAAAAATATTGCAGTCCACTGTGTACTGGATAACGAAGAGGTGGGGAGTACCACAAAACAGGGAGCAGCATCCACATTTCTTAAGGATGTGCTGTTCCGGATCAATCTGGCCCTTGGCGGAGATCAGGAAAGTTATCTGATGGCCCTTGCGGAGAGCTTTATGATCTCTGCGGATAATGCACATGCGCTTCATCCGAATTATACAGACAAGGCAGATCCTGTAAACCGTCCGGTGATGAATGGTGGAATCGTGATCAAATATAATGCGAACCAGAAATACTGTACGGATGGGATCTCCACAGCGATTTTCAAGGAGCTCTGCAGAGAAGCGGATGTGCCGTATCAGACATTTGTAAACCGCTCTGATATTGCCGGTGGATCTACTTTGGGAAATATTTCAAACACCCAGGCAGCCATGAATACGGTAGATATCGGCCTTCCTCAGCTGGCAATGCATTCCGCTTATGAGACGGCAGGAGTGAAAGATACGGAAAGCCTGATCCGCGCGGCAAAGGTATTTTACAGATGACATCGGAGGACAGGAAAATGAGCAGAAAAGCAGTATTTTTTGATGCGGACGGAACTGTCTGCGATATGAAAAAAGGTGTGCCGGACAGTGCCATTGAAGCCATCCGTGCGCTGGTAAATAATGGACACGAAGCATGGCTCTGTACAGGAAGAAGCCGCGCCTTTGTTTCCTGGTATCTGGAGCAGATTCCTTTTACCGGAATGATCAGTGCCTGCGGGTCCACCATTGAAAAAGACGGGAAGAGACTTTTTAACAAAGAGATGACACCGGAAATTGCAAAACTTTCCGTGGAGGTTTTAAGAAAATACGGCCTGATTCCGGTAATGGAAGGTGCGGATTTCATGTACTATGACAAAGAGGAATATACCGATGAAGTGAACTGGTATGCCAGCCTGATCACGGAATCTCTGGGTGATAAATGGAGACCGATCCGTGGAAATGAGGATTGCATGCGGATCAATAAGATCAGCGCAAAAATGACTGCAGGGTGTGATGCAGAGGCTGCATTGTCCGTTTTGTCAGAATATTATGATATCATCCGTCATGAGGGCAGCAGTTCATTTGTGGGAAATACCATTGAACTTGTGCCAAAAGGATTTAATAAGGCGGTGGGAATCGCGGCAGTGATCCGCCTGTTTGATATTCCGTGGGAAGATACCATTGTTTTTGGAGACAGCAACAATGACCTTGCCATGTTTGAATACGCTGCAACAAAAGTTGCCATGGGAAATGCTTCCCCGAAGATCAAAGAACTGGCAGATTATGTTACGTCCGATATGTTCCATTATGGAATCCGGGATGGGCTGAGATATCTGAAACTGATCTGAAAATAAAAAATGCTGTGGAGATGTACATAAAACATTTTCCACAGCATTTTTGTATTATGATGGTGTTCAGATCAGACCCAGGCTTTTACAGAGAAACAGCCAGAATGTCAGGGTAAAAGCACTGAACAATGTAGTGAGAAGCACGACTCCCGAAGAAAAAGAGCCTTCATGTCCCATATTTTTCGCCATGACAAAACAGGTAACTGTGCTGGCAGATCCCAGCATAATGATAATGGAAACCAGCTTGTCCTTTGTAAAACCGCATCGGATGGCAAGGGGCAGAAAAAGAGCTTCATAACCGATCAGTTTCATAAAGGTACAGGCGACGGATGCTTTGAGCCTGGAAAAAGCTTTCCCAAAATGAAGAGATCCACCCATGGCCATGAGACCAAGAGGAGTAGCAGTTTTGGCAAGATTGCCTACGGTAGAGTCCAGGATCTTCGGAAAGGGAAGGCGAAGAAGAGACCAGAGTGTACCGGCAACAATACCGAGAATGATGGGATTGGTGACAATGCCTTTTAAAGTACGCTTCAGAACAGTTCCATCCAGCTTTCCCTGATCCGGTTTAAAGACAGAGAGAACTACAACGGCCATCACATTATAAAGAGGTACACTTGCAATGATCATCAGCGGTGCCATGCCTGCGTTTCCGTAAAGATTCTGGATAACAGCGATGCCAAGGATTGCGGCACTGCTGCGGTAGGATGCCTGGATAAACTCGCCCCGGATATCGGATGGATGGAGGAGGCGGGACAGGAGTACGGAAATTATGATACTGACTGAGGTGATCAGAAAACAGAAGATCACCATTTTGGAATCCCATGCTTCGTAAATATCGATCTTGGCGATATCCTGAAACAGAAGAACTGGCAGCGGGATGACGAATACGAATTTGTTCATACGGTTGACAAATGCCTCATCAAAAAGTCCGATTCTTCGGAAAAAATATCCAAGGAGCAGAGTAAGAAAGATAGGCACGGTAACGTTCAGACAGAAAATAAGATTGTCCATAAAAGAAAGCCTCCCTGAGGTAAAATATCTTCATTTATTATATCGAATCCTCGAAAATTGTCAAACGAGGTATACGGGACTGTAAAATTCTGATATGATAAAAAGTGTTGCGAAAAAGCAGCACAGGGGTTGAGAAGGAGAAGAAAAAATGAGATACGGAAAAATACGGATCGAAGACGGCTTTTTTGTATTTACCAGACATATGATGCTTAACAGTCTTCCGTGTAAGGATATCCTCTGGGCGTATATGCGCCGGGAAGGAGCAGATAAAACCAGCGAAAAACAGCTGATCATCAACTATCTGGTAATTATAACCAGGCGTCAGAAGCGTTATAAATTTGATATGACAGAACAGGAAGTACAGGACTGTCTCCGGCTTCTGAAAGTACTGAATCCGGATCTTGCAGTTGGTTTTCCAAAAGGAAGTAGACTTCCGCTTCAGAATCTTCCAAATACGAGAGATCTGGGTGCTTTGATGACCGAAGATGGTTTGCACATTCTTCCCAGAAAACTTCTGCGTAGTGGTGAGATTTATCATGCTTCCGTAGCAGATACCAGGATTCTTTCAGAAGAATATAATGTCAAAACAGTGATCGATTTCCGGTCTGCGGCGGAAGTAAAGAAAAAACCGGATGATATTATGGCAGGAGTAGAGTATTACCATATTCCAATCCGTGATGAGGAGAGTAACGGAAACAGTTTTTTTGAACGTGTGATGTCCTGTTACGGGGAAGGAGAACGATATATACAGGAACGGTATCGAAGTCTTATTACCGATGAATATTCCCTGAAACAGTATGCGCGCTTTCTGGATGTACTGCTTCACGTAAAAAATGGAGCCGTTGTTTTTCACAGTACTACGGGAGAAGACAGGACAGGAGTCGGGACGGCACTTTTGCTCTTCGCACTGGGAGTGCCAAAGGAAACAATACGAAGGGATTACATGCGGTCGAATCCATGTCTTGAGGAAGAACTGAAATACATGCGGAGGCTTTACCGTGCAGACAGGCCGGAAAACAGCCGGAAACTTGCAGATCTGAAAGCTTTTTATCAGGTGAAGGAATCTTACATCAATACGGTTTTTGATGTCATTGAAAAAGAAAACGGAGGAATCGAGAGATTTCTGCGGAGAAAACTTTATCTGACACCAAAAGCATCCGAAGAGCTTAAGAAAAAATATCTGATCTGAGGATAAAAACACTTCTTGTTAATTTGAAGGAATTTTACGGGAAATTTTGATTGACAAAATTTTCGAAGTTGTTATAATGATAACAAAGCAAATGTTTATTAGATTAAAGCGTTAACTGACGAAGTCGGTTTTCTATACATAAAAGTGTTGAAAGCAGGTGTATTATGGAAAAGAGAATACTATCCATCCTTGTGGATAATACTTCCGGAGTCCTTAGCCGTGTGGCTGGTCTTTTCAGCCGCCGTGGATATAATATCGACAGCATTACCGCAGGTGTGACTGCGGATCAGAGATATTCCCGCATGACAGTTGTTTGTGAGGGAGATGATCAGATGCTCCAGCAGATCACCAAGCAGCTGGCGAAGCAGGAGGATGTGCAGGATGTCAAGATCCTTGAGCAGGATGACAGCGTTGCCCGTGAGCTGATGCTCGTCAAGGTCGCTGTGAAGCCGGAACAGAGACAGGGAGCACTTTCCATTGCGGATATCTTCCGTGCCAAGGTAGTGGATGTGAGTAAGGATTCTCTTATCATGGAGATGACAGGAAGCCAGAACAAGCTGAAGGCATTTGTGGAGCTGATGGCTGACTATGAGATCCTTGAGCTTGCAAGAACAGGAATCACAGGTCTGTCACGAGGCAGCGACGATGTCCGTTACCTGTAAATTTTTTACATATGTTTGCTAGGAGAGCAGCCACTCTCTTAACGATAAATAATTTTTATGAAGAAGATGTGATGAACATCAGAGGAGGAAAGCAAAATGGCTAATAAGATTTTTTATCAGGAAGATTGTAATTTAAGTTTACTGGATGGTAAAAAAATTGCAATTATTGGATACGGAAGCCAGGGACATGCACATGCTCTGAACTTAAAAGATTCCGGATGTGACGTCATTATTGGTCTGTACGAAGGCAGCAAATCTTGGAAAAGAGCCGAGGAGCAGGGCTTTAAGGTATATACAGCAGCAGAGGCTGCCAAACAGGCAGATATCATCATGATTCTTATCAATGATGAGTTACAGGCTAAACTTTACAAAGAGTCTATCGAGCCGAATCTTGAAGAAGGCAATATGCTTATGTTTGCTCATGGTTTCAATATCCATTTCGGATGCATCAAGCCACCGAAGAACGTTGATGTAACAATGATCGCTCCTAAAGCACCTGGCCATACAGTAAGAAGTGAGTATCAGGCTGGAAAAGGAACACCTTGTCTTATCGCAGTAGAGCAGGATTACACAGGAAAAGCTCAGGATCTTGCACTTGCATATGGTCTCGGTATCGGCGGAGCAAGAGCTGGTCTTCTTGAGACAACATTCCGTGTAGAGACAGAGACAGACCTCTTCGGTGAGCAGGCTGTACTTTGCGGTGGTGTTTGTGCACTTATGCAGGCTGGTTTCGAGACACTTGTTGAGGCTGGTTATGACCCAAGAAACGCATACTTTGAGTGTATCCATGAGATGAAACTGATCGTTGACCTGATCTATCAGTCTGGATTCGCTGGAATGAGATATTCTATCTCCAACACAGCTGAGTATGGCGATTACATCACAGGACCGAAGATCATCACAGAGGATACAAAGAAAGCGATGAAGAAGATTCTTTCCGATATCCAGGATGGTACATTCGCAAAAGAGTTCTTACTCGACATGTCCGATGCAGGTGCACAGGTTCACTTCAAAGCGATGAGAAAATTAGCTGCTGAGCATCAGTCCGAGAAAGTCGGCGAGGAGATCCGTAAACTCTACAGCTGGAACGGCGAAGATAAGCTTATCAACAACTAAGCAAAATTTATTGCAAAGCAATAAATTTTGCGCTACTCGAACGAAGCGAAGCGGAGTTTGAGTCAAAAAATAGGCGCATGAATAAAGTGGCATGAAACTTTTTTGTTACTGGCTACTATGAAGAAAACCATCTGGTCATTATGATCAGATGGTTTTTTATAGTATTTATTTGAATTTTTTACTTAATTCCCTTGTCCATCCCCAAAAAACGGCACAATCAAATCCAAATTCGCATCTTTCTGTCTGCATACAAACCCGATCTCACGTGGAGGAAAAGAAAATCCTACCGGTACTTCTACCAGTGTCCCTTCTTCCAGTTCTTTTTTTACAAAATCCCGGATCACGCAGGCAATTCCAAGACCAATTTCCGCAAACTGAATCAGAAGATCCATAGTTGTTACTTCCAGGATATGACTCAGCTCCACATGATGTTCTTTCAGCTGCGCGTTCACAGTCTGTCGGGTGATATTATCCTCATCCAGCATCATAAAAGTCGCCGCCTGGATCAGTGGTTCGTCGGGATAGAGTTTTTTCTGATTTTCCAGATATTGCCGCGTACAGACAAAAGTATCCCGGATTTTTAAGAGGGGATGAAAATAATATCCGCGAAGCTTCTGTGGCCGTCCGATGAGCCCCAGATCGATTTTTTCCTCATCCAGAAGATGTAGTGTCTGATAGGTGGACTGGCAGGAAATGGTGATGCGTACATGGGGAAAATGTGCAATATAATTTTCAAGGTGGGAGAGCAGCACATATCTGGTCAGAGTGGAACTGGCTCCCAGACGCAGCTTTGGGATATCGCGGGATCGATTATGACGGATGGAATTTTCGCCTTCATCCAGAAGGAAAAGAGCCTCTTTTACCTTCTCAAAAAGAAGTTCGCCGTCAGGGGTCAGAGTTACACCCCGGGAACTCCGTTTAAAAAGTAGGGTGTCCAGATTCTGTTCCAGTTTCTGGATTGCCTTACTGATGGCCGGCTGGCTGATATAAAGTTCTCTGGAGCTGTGGGAGATGCTGCCGGTACGGGCAACCGTATAAAAAATATGATAGAGAGACAGGTTATCCTGCATACGAAGCCTTCCTTTCCAAAAAGGGGTAGATAGTAATCACAATAGTAATCAACAATAATCATTTCCGGATAATAAAAAAGATTTCCGATTCATCGGAAATCCCTGGTTTTACAGCATTTTATAATGTTCAATCGGGGCAACAGGATTTGAACCTGCGACCTCACGGCCCCCAGCCGTGCGCGCTACCAAGCTACGCCATACCCCGTAACGAAGAAAATTATAACAGAAATTCAATGCAAATGCAACTGCTTTTTGCAGATGAAAGATAGTCTTTGGGAGTATCCTCAGACATTGGGGAAAATGGAGGATTTGTCGGGGATAGTTGTTTTTTGGAGAAAAATTAGATATAATATAACAATAGCGTGCTTAAATTAAGACATCGCGTATGAATAAGTTACAAAAACAGATCGGGAAAGCATAAATATTTATAATTTATTTCCTGCAAGAAGTGATGTAACTGAAAACAGGAGGAGAAAAGATGTCGGATAGAGTAATTGAACAGGCGGATCTTAGAACCATTGAACACAATCTTGGAGCGATCCACAATGATCTTCAGACACTGGATTCCAATGTAGGGGCAGTCAACAGCAACATAAAGGTTGTCTATGATGAGATTGGGAGTCTGGCAAAGGAATTTCATGATTTTGTCAGTGTTCAGCAAAGAGCAAACCGGCTTAATCAGGCAGAAACGAGACTTGTAAAGATCAGGCAGGAACTGGAGAAGAAATATGGACATTATGATATTGTACGTCGTACAACAACCGGAATCCTGCAGGCAGATGATATTGGAATTGTAAAGAAAGATACGATCAGTAATGCAACAGAGGAACTGATGATTTCCACTCCAGGTTACTGGCTTGCACCTTGTCTTGTTGCACTTGCAGCATGGATCAACGATCAGCCGGAACTTGCAGAGAAAGCCATTAAAGAAGGCATCAAACGCAACGATGAAAAGACATCACTGTTTTTTGCACTGATCTGTCGCCGTGCGGATCGAAAAGAAGCGTGTCTGAAATGGACGCAGAGATATCTTGCAAACCAGGATGAGGAAAACCTTGACCGAAAGACGATCATTGTTCTGGATGCGTTTGCCAGCGGTCTGTTTGGCGCAGATACAGAGGGCGTTATTTCCCGCCAGATGAATGAATGGCTGCAGCATCTGGAAGAGAAGCCGGGATTCACAGAAAAACAGACACAGCAGTGGTCAGAGGCGATCAACCTTAAGAGAAAACCGATAGATACTTCTTCTTATACCTACCTGAGAAAATACAGCAAAACATGGCCGGTACTGGAGGACATTCTGGAGGGTGCACATCTTCATGCGGAGATGCTTGAATATCTGATCGGGATTTTTGAACAGAAAGTCTCTACAGCAACTGTGAGAGAACAGCTGGATGATATTCTGGACAGTCTGGTAACGGATTTTGATGATGAAGAACTGCCTCTTCGAAAAGAAGAAAAATTTGAACAGTTTATCGTAGATTTCAGAGGCGATGAAAGTCGTGCCCGCCAGAATATGAATGTAGAGCAGACGGCTTTTGAGACACATAAGGATTTCACGCAGCTTTTGACAGACGCTGCCATGAAGCCGGAAACAGCCCACTCCAGTGTGTCAACACAGAAATTTGCATTTGCTTTGTCAAGAGATTGGGTGATGAATGCGTATAATGATGTTGTTGCCCAGAACCGTATGAAGATTCCAAATGAAATAGAAATAAATGTTGATACATTTAATGATACAACTGTCGATGGTCAGAATGAGAATGAGCTTCTTGAAAGATTCAGTACACTTGTCAGTTCAGAAAGAGATGCGGAACTTGCAACATGCGTAATGAGCAGTTTTGAGCAGTTCTGTCTGTATGGCGGAATTGCAGTCGGAGTGATCGGACTTGTGATGCTTCTGTTCGGAAATAAGTTCCTGGGCCTTATTGCTGTAATTGCAGGTGTAGGCATGGTCCTTAACCATTTTTCAAAGAAAAAAGATATAGAAAACAAGCGACAGAATATTGCAGAGCGTTATGAGAAAAAACGCAGCAGTGGTTCTGAGATCATTCGTGCTACACTGGCAGAAGTTGTTGATTTCCGTATTGAATTTGCGGATAAAGATAGCGAAAGCGAGCAGGTCATTGACTTTCTGGAACAGTTGTCTCCGGATCAGTATGTAAGAAAACTGGCAACTTCCAATCGAAGAGTCAAGATGTAAAGGAGAAGAGACATGGACGCAAAAATGAGAGCTGATTTTGTGAATTCCGTGGCCAGTGGACAGAAAGTTCCCTGCCCGGTCTGCAATACATTGAATGATCCAGATGGGAGTTTCTGTATTGCCTGTGGTCATTCTTTAAAGAAAGAAGAGAAAAAAGATGAAAATTCTGGTACGGTAATCTGCCCGGTTTGCCAGAATGCGAATAAAAAGGGATTTCGCTTTTGCACGGTCTGTGGAAATAAATTAGACGAGGCAGAAAGCACAAAGAGCAGTGACCCGGTTACACCACAGCCGGCAGCAGCTCCGGCACAGTCAAAGGCAGCAGGACAGCAGCCGGCAGCTCCGGCTCAGGACGTACAGAGAAATATGGGCAAAAATGCATCCCAGGTTGCTCCGGCATTTGAACCGGCAAAAAAAACGGCAGCTGCCCCAATCCGAAAAGATCCACCGATCCAGAGTAAGCCTGTCCGGAAAAAAATGGCATTTAACTTTGCGGAGCCGGAGGTGGAAGAATATAAGGAGCCGGTAAGTGTATTTGCACAGGGACTTCCTTCCTGGGATGTAGTTCCGCCGCAGATCATGGTCAGGAGGAAGAAGAAAAAATGACAGCAGTACCAAATACATACTCAGAATGGGTTACAGTATTAACCGATTTCAAAAATAAAAAAAATGATGAAGATGTCTTAAGAGCAATGAAGGCAGGGTCCATACAGTGGCAGTCAGGTGTGGCAGAAAGGTTTTCACGGAAACTGATCGAAGCAGTGAATTTTCGTATGAATGCTGCTTCGGATAAGTTTCAGAAGGATCTGTCCAGATCCCATGGACAGGAAGGCGCCATTGTTCAGGCAATATTATCCTTAAGAAAAGAAATGGCATTCCTTGCAAATGCAATCGATCTGCCTGCTTTACCGGATGATGAAAGAAAGCATTATCTGGCTTTGGTTATTGAACAGGCGGATAATATGCAGAAATCGCTGGAAGATTCTGCGAAAAATGACAGAAGCGGAAGAATGTCCAGCATTGTCAGAAATCACAGGGTGAATTCATTTTAGGAGAGAAGACAGATGAGTGATACAGCTAAAAGCAAGGAACTTTTGACACGGTATTCTATAGCAAGAATTCCTTTTATTGCAATTAATACCATAGAACCTGGCAGAACACTGGAGATGTTGAAAGAGATATCCGAGGATCTGCAGCTTCCGTTTCATGTACATACGCTGACAAAGGGAGTTTATGATCTGGCAACGGATAAGAATCTCAGTGATGACAAATCCGTTTATGGTGCGATTGATTATATGACGGAGCAGATGAAACGCAAGCAGTATGAAACGATCATTCTGACAGAAGTTCCGGACCTGAGCACAGAAAACAGCGATTCCAAACAGATACTGGCACTGGTAAATCTGGCTAATGAGTCTGGTGGAGTTGTCATTGTATTTACCAACGCGCCAGTCTGGAATCAGCTTCAGCGCCAGGGAATGACGATCAAGATCGATCTCCCAAATGAAGAAGAAATGTATTCCATAATCAAAGAATATATTGATGATTATCGAAATGAAATTCCTATTGAATGGGATAATACAGATATACGGGAGGCCGCTGCAACCTTAAATGGAGTTACACGAATTGAAGCGGAGAATGTGATCGCCGCACTGATCGCCAACAAACGTATTCGGAAATCAGATATGGATGAAGTACGTTTTGCGAAAGACCGTCTTTTTTCGGATATTTCCGGACTTGAGAAGATCGAAGTGGACGACAGTGTAAAGGATGTAGGTGGACTGGAAGGACTCCGGAAGTGGCTGGATGAAAAAAAAGAACTTCTCACACCGGAAAAGAAAGATGAGCTGCGTTCCAAAGGTCTGCAGCCACCGAGAGGGATTTTGCTTGTAGGAGTTCCGGGATGTGGAAAGTCTTTATCTGCGAAATCCATATCCGCAAACTGGAAACTGCCTCTTTACAGGCTGGATTTTGCCACAGTGCAGGGAAGTTATGTAGGACAGTCAGAACAGCAGCTGAAAGATGCACTGACAACAGCTGAAAATGTATCTCCCTGCATCTTATGGATCGATGAGATTGAAAAAGGATTATCCGGAGCTACCGGAGGCGCCGGAGACGGAGGAGTGTCCACCAGAATGGTTGGACAGTTTCTGTTCTGGATGCAGGAATGCAAAAAACAGGTGTTTGTTGTAGCAACAGCCAATGATGTGTCCATGCTGCCGTCAGAACTGCTCCGCCGCGGAAGATTTGATGAGTTGTTTTTTGTTGATCTTCCTACCGCAGATGAAAGAAGAGATATTTTGTCTTTATATATGAGAAAATATTTAAATCTGGAATTTTCCGGTGAATTTGCAGATAAAGTAGTTGAGATCAGTGATGGATTTACAGGAGCAGATCTGGAGTCTACAGTCAGAGATCTGGCGTACCGGTCTATCGCAAATGCAAACTTTATTTTAAGTGAGGAGAATATAGTAACTGCATTTAACAATGTAGTTCCACTTTCTCAGACAAGCCCGGAAAAAATCGAAGCGATCAGGGATTGGGGGAAGGAAAGAGCAGTACCGGCTTCCGGAAAGCCGATTGGTGGAGAGGAACTTATCCAGAAGAAAAGTGGACCAAAGACGCGAAAAGTTCTTGTATAAGGAGTGTGGATCATGCCAAGACCGATGTTAAGAACACCACAGAATCAGACACAGTCACAAACTGTAAATAATAATATCTTAAGTGCAACCAGAAATCAGGAGCATGAGCAGCAACAACAGCAAATGGATAAGATGAAACTAGATCAGCTGCTGAGAAAAAAAAGATCAAAAGAATATATGGAAGCATTGCATAAACTGGATGCGGGCGGACACGTTCATAATCAGAATAAAGTAAATGATATCATCCGCACGATACAGGAGGAGTTTCCGGAAGTTCAGCTTGGAGGCGTCCTGCTTGGATATGTTTCCATCTGTTATCTCGGAAAGCCTTATGAAGTGCATACACTGGATCTTACAGGTGGCATCATTGAACATTATAAAACAGGAGAAACACTTCCAGATGGCCTCGAAAAGGCACGTACCATTGCCATGCGTGGCGGATATGAGTTTATTGAAGTTTATAAAGACTGCTGCAGGGCGGTCAGTGCCAGCGGATATGTTTCTGTAATACCAGGCTGAAAAAACAAAAATCCGGGATGCAGATGATAAGCATCCTGGATTTTATGAAGAAAATATAGTAGTATAAAGACCGGATAAATATATCGGAGAATTGCGATAGGTATCCGGAAAGGATATACAAATGAAAGATATTATAGCGAATATTACAGCGAATGTACTGACTGCACTGTATCAGCCCTTCTGGTTTTCTGTAGCCCTTTCAGTACTGGCTTTGTTTTTTTATCTGTTTGCTTATCATAACGAGACTGGTGGAAGGGGATTAAAGGCGGCTTTTTCTGTCTGGTGGAAATATTTTCGTGAGGATCTGTTTTTTCGGAAACTGTTTTTTCTTACGTTTTATACGACTATGATACTGTTCCGTACTTTGCTGAACCGTGATATGTGGATGAATCCTCTTTCTGATGTTTTTGGAAACTGGTGGATCTGGAAGTATGCGGAAGATGGGAGCAGGCAGCTTACAACAGAGTGCATTGAGAATCTGATGCTGTTCATTCCGTTTACGGTTCTTTTTTTCTGGACTGTTCGTGATAAAGTTACGGAAAAAATGACATTTTGCGGTACTGTATGGAAGGGACTTAAGATCACATTTCTGTTTTCTCTGTCCATTGAATTTCTGCAGCTGTTCCTGCGTCTTGGAACTTTTCAGTTTTCAGATCTGTTTTACAATACTCTGGGTGGAGGCGTTGGAGGCCTGATTTACTGGTTTGGATCTTACATGTCAAAGAGAAAACACCATTGACAAATTTATCGTAACGTGTTAACCTAATACCAGTTTCAAAAAGAGAAATGCATAGATGAGGAATAGTACACATTGAGCGGAGCACAGAGAGCTGCTGGCCGGTGAGAAGCAGTGGAAGGGATTTGTGGAACTCGCCTCGGAGCATCTGCCCGAAATCCTATAAGAGAGTAGGCGCAGACGGTGTCCGCCGTTACCCGGAGAGGATATAAGGATGTTTTTACATTCCGTATCTGTCAAGTGTGTGATTTTTTATTCATGAAATAAGAGTGGTACCGCGTAGGACAGCAGTTGTCTTTCGTCTCTTGCAGAATCTGCAGAGCCGGAAGATTTTTTTATGTCTTAATACAAAATGAAATTACAGAAACCAAAAAAAATTAATGGAAGAGAAAATGGAGGAAAACGAAAATGATGACACCATCTAAGTACAAACGTCAGTATTACATGCCGCCGGTGAAATGTATGAAATGGGCGGAGAAAGAGTATGTGGATAAGGCTCCAATCTGGTGCTCTGTAGACCTTCGTGACGGAAACCAGGCACTTGTGATTCCTATGAGCCTGGAGCAGAAAGTGGAATTTTTCAAGCTTCTTGTAAAAATCGGTTTTAAGGAGATTGAGGTGGGTTTTCCGGCAGCTTCAGAGACAGAGTATGAGTTTCTTCGTACCCTGATCGAACAGAACCTGATTCCTGAGGATGTTACCATTCAGGTACTGACTCAGGCAAGAGAGCACATCATCCGCAAAACTT
This sequence comes from Blautia sp. MSK.20.85, assembly GCF_013317245.1. Taxonomy (NCBI): domain Bacteria; kingdom Bacillati; phylum Bacillota; class Clostridia; order Lachnospirales; family Lachnospiraceae; genus Blautia; species Blautia sp. MSK.20.85. The sequence continues at coordinate 18,495 of NZ_JAAIUN010000016.1, read as the reverse complement.
TTGAGGCCGTAAAGGGTGCTCCGAAAGCGATCGTTCATGTATACAATTCCACATCTGTTTCTCAGAGAGAGCAGGTATTTAAGAAATCCAAAGAAGAGATCCTGAAGATTGCGGTAGATGGCGCAGCTCTTCTGAAAAAACTGGCAGATGAGACAGAGGGTAACTTCCAGTTTGAGTACAGCCCGGAGAGTTTTACAGGAACAGAGCCGGAATATGCACTGGAAGTCTGCAACGCAGTTCTTGATGTATGGCAGCCAACGGAAGATAACAAGGCAATCATCAACCTACCTGTTACTGTTGAACATTCCATGCCGCATGTGTATGCAAGCCAGGTGGAATACATGTGTGACAATCTGAAATACCGTGAAAACGTAATCGTTTCCCTTCATCCTCACAATGACCGTGGATGCGGTGTTGCAGATTCCGAGATGGGCCTTCTGGCAGGCGCTGACCGAATTGAGGGTACTCTCTTTGGAAATGGCGAGCGTACCGGTAATGTGGATATTGTAACACTGGGTATGAATATGTATTCCCAGGGCGTGGATCCGAAGATCGATTTTTCTGATATGCCACATATCTGTGAGGTTTATGAGAAATGTACAGGAATGCAGATTTATGAGAGAAGCCCATACAGTGGAGCTCTTGTATTTGCAGCATTTTCCGGATCTCATCAGGATGCTATCGCAAAAGGTATGCACTGGAGAGAGAATGGAGATCTGGAGCATTGGACTGTTCCGTATCTGCCGATCGATCCGACAGATGTGGGAAGAAATTACGATGCGGATGTTATCCGTATCAACAGCCAGTCCGGAAAAGGCGGCGTAGGTTATATCCTGGAAACAAAATTCGGACTGAACCTTCCACCGAAAATGCGCGAAGCTATGGGTTATGCAGCGAAAGCAGTGTCCGATCACAAACACAAAGAGCTTCATCCGGACGAGATCTTCAGCCTGTTCAAATCTGCCTTCGAAAATGTGGTTGAGCCATACAGCATTAACGAAGTTCATTTCCAGCAGAAAGACGGTGGCATTGTAACTCAGGTTACTTCTACATTCCGTGGAAAAACCATTGTTACAAAAGCTACCGGCAATGGCCGTCTTGATGCAGTAAGTAATGCATTGAAGAAAGCTTATGAGCTGAAATATACACTGGAAACTTATCAGGAGCATGCGCTGGAGCGCAGTTCCACATCCAAAGCGATTGCGTATGTGGGAATCCGCAAACCGGATGGTACTCTTGCATGGGGAGCTGGCGTTGATCCGGATATCATCCGTGCGTCTATCGATGCGCTGGTAACTGCAATCAATAACCGATAAGAACAGATATAAAAAAAGAAGCTGCCGCAAAAAGCCGCTTCTTTTTTTATTGTACAGATGATATAATGGTTCGGAATGTGAGAATAACAGGAAACATAAGAGGTACAATATGAAAAATGAGAAAAAAAGCAGAAGAACTTGTCATCTGTCATCTGATCTGAAGGATATAATAAAATACATCCTGATTTTTGGTACGATCCTGGTCTTTGGAGTATATCTTCTGGCAGATGCAGAGGTCCTTGGCAATGTAAAACAGCAGGAAAGACCGGAAACATCAGTGATGATCGGATCCGGAGAAAAATTTGAAACAAGTTTCTTTTGCAAAACAAACCGGCTTTCCGGGGTAGAACTTTTTTTATCTACGGAAAGTGCGTCTGTCACAGGAAGCTTTCATGTAACACTTTATCAGGAAGAAAAAGAAATTCAGGACTGGGAAACAAATCGGCTGACAATATCTGCAGGCGATACTACGTATTTTCAACTGGATCAGAGAATCCTAAACTGTAAAGGCCGGAAATTTCGGATCATCCTGGATGAAGCAACAGGGGATACAGGTGTGGCTGCCGGTGTGATAAATAAAAAAGACGGCACGCAGACACTTGCTTACCGTGCTATTTCCAGACCATTTTCAAAGGGACTTGTGCTCATGGCTATTTCAGCGGTGTCAGTGATTATGCTGCTGGTGTTTGCGTTTCTCAGAAGGAGAAAAGTAAAGACCGAAGTATTATTTGCAGTAATTTATCTTTTTATGAGTTTTACTACTCTGGCAGCAGTTCCTGCTTTTAATTCACCGGATGAATACAGCCATTTTCTGAGAAGTTATGAAGTTTCCAGAGGTCATATGACTTCAGAGGGGAATGGGGGGAATGATCTGTTTTCATATGGGAGAACTTTTAACAGCGGCCTTATCCCTGATTTTTCCTCCAAAGACCATGTTTCACTCTGGGATATCGGAGGCAATATAAATCAGCGGATCGATACCGGAAAAACACAGTTCTACGGATTTGGAAATACAGCTCTGTATGCGCCTACATCTTATCTGCCACAGGCTATAGGGATTCGGATCGCAGATCTTTTCACAGATCGTCCGATTGTTCTTGCCTATGGAGGAAGAGTCGCCAATATGTTATGTTTTGGTCTGATTTTCTTTCTGGCGATCCGTTTTACACCTGTGGGTAAAAACTTTATTGCATTGCTGGGACTCGTGCCCATGAATATCCAGTCCGCAAATTCCATGTCTGCAGATGCGCTGGCACTGGCATTGACAGTAGCCATGATCGTGTTTGTACTGTACATGCGCTATAAAGAAAAACGGGTAATGAAAAAAGGACAGCTTGTGTTAATGTATGCAGTGACGGGATTTTTGTGTTTGTGTAAAGTTGTTTATATGCCATTTTGTCTCTTTTTATTTCTGATTCCGAAGGAGCGGTTCCGGAATAAAAAGAACTACTGGCTTCATGTGGCGTGTGCGGGGACAATGATCCTGCTCTTGAGCTTTGGCTGGCTTGCAATTGCGTCCGGATATCTCTGCGAGTCGCAGCCGGGAGTAGATACGGCTGCCCAGCTTATCGGAATCCTGAAAAATCCGGTTGCTTTTATACTTACCTTTGTACGTAGCCTGGATGCGTTTGGACTGGCTTATCTTACAGAAATGGTGGGAAGTACCCTTGGCTGGCTGAATATTCCAGTCTGCAGTCTTCTGGCAGTGGGTTATCTTGTTATGATGTTACTGCAGGTTTCACGAAATAACGATATGGAAGGAATTCGTATGGATCCTTTTGCAAAAATAATGCTGGCAGGTATCAGTATTCTGGTTTTCGGCCTGATTTTTGTTACTCTTTATGGTCAGTGGACGGCCTATGGGTATGATAAGATTCTGGGGGTTCAGGGACGTTATTTCCTGCCGCTGCTTTTGCCGGTAGTGCTTGCATTGAAGCCAAAGAGATTTACGGAAGGTACGAATGGAACTCCGTGGGGACTGTTTCTGGGAGCCTGGAGTATCGATCTGTGTGTATATGCTACACTTTTTGTACAGGCTCTCTGTCAGTATAAATAAGCAGGTTAACCTTGTTTTGATTATAAAGTGAACAGCAACAGCTATAGGAATCTGTCGATTATGATCGGACGGAAATCCTTGACTGTATGAAGCCGCAATATTATAATCAATTATAGCGTTTCTGGAAACACTATGATAAATAACCGGAAAGAAAAAACTGTTCTGACAGAAACAAGGACAGATAGAAATACATTTTTTACAGTACAAGAGTACAATTGTTACAAAAAAATGTATTTACTATCTGTCCTTGTTTGTTTTCAAAAAGTGGATAGTTATGTGTATAACTGCGGATTCGTATGTGGAATCAATGTGGAAGGGATGTGGATAACAAATAAATGCTGTTATTATGGACAGAAATAGCTGAAAAAGCTTGACATATCACACTTTATTAAATATAATTTTCTTATACATTACAGAAATGTTACAAACATGTAAACAAAGAAAGGAAAATATAACGCAGGGAATGAAATTATGAAAGTTGAGAAAGATTTACGGGATTCTGCAGAAATACAGGATGAACGTAAAAATGGAAAAACCGCAAGGAATTCCGTGCGCAGTTTTGCAGTACTGACAGTGTGTGCAGTTTTTGCAATGGTGATCTCTTTGGGAGCAAGAGGATTTGCAGAAAACGGCAATGGCAGTAAAGTCTATGCTGCTTCGGATGGTGGAACGAGATCTTCGGATGAAGAGGTAGCTGTTCCTACAGGAATTGCGGGAGTCGTTTCCGGAGTTTCCGACACACCTGTGTCGGGGAGTACAGTAACCAGGATTGGAAGTTCCTGTGAGCAGGTGATCGTAGGTCAGAGAGTACAGACTGTAAAGAATACCACAGCAGATCTCAATGTAAGCTCCTCCATGGAAAATAAAGTGAATGAACTGGATGCAAGGTCGATTACACTTGCCGAGAATCCTACGCTGATGTCAGATGAGGATTATGATACGCTTCTGCGTATTGTTGAGGCAGAAGCTGGCAGTGAGGACATCAAAGGTCGTGTATTGGTGGCAAATGTGATCATGAACCGCATGAAAAGTGATGATTTTCCCAATACAGTGACAGAAGTTGTATGGGATAACAGCGATGGAGTACCACAGTTTTCACCTACCTATGATGGAAGAATCAATGAAGTTACGGTCTCGGATGAAACAAAGGAAGCTGTGAAACAGGCACTAAAAGGCACCGATTATTCAGAAGGGGCATTGTTTTTTATCCAGAAATCCGCGGCGGAAGCTCATAACATTAAATGGTTTGAAAAAGATCTCAGAAAGCTTTTCAAGTATGGAGTCCATGAATTTTATACATACAAATAAAAAGTGCTGATTCAGCACTGGACAGAACGCCGGTAGAGAAAAAGAGCCGGCGTTTTGTTTTTTTGGAGAAAAACAATTTCAGGTTTTTTTTAAAGTGGTGGCATTTTCCATAATTCCATGCTATAATGTGATAACGTTAGAAAGAAAACGAATATTTTACAATAGAAAGGCGGAACACCAATGCAGGTATTGTACAAAAGCACCAGAGGAAAAGAGCAGGCAGTTACAGCGTCAATGGCCATACTGAAAGGCCTTTCTGAGGACGGCGGACTGTTCGTGCCTGAGCGCATTCCACAGTTGGATGTACCAATGGACAAACTGGCTCAGATGACTTATCAGGAAACAGCATATGAGGTAATGAGCCGTTTTCTCACAGATTTTACAGAGGAAGAGCTTAAGAACTGTATCAGCAAGGCATATGACAGCAAATTTGATACAGAAAAGATCGCTCCTCTTCATGAAGCCTGTGGAGCTTATTTTCTGGAGCTGTTCCACGGCGCAACTATTGCGTTTAAGGATATGGCCCTTTCCATCCTTCCTCATCTGATGACAACAGCAGCGAAGAAGAACCATGTGAAAAATGAGATCGTAATTCTTACCGCAACATCCGGAGATACCGGTAAAGCTGCCATGGCAGGTTTTGCAGATGTACCGGGAACCAAAATTATCGTATTCTATCCGAAACATGGCGTCAGCCCGATTCAGGAGAAACAGATGGTAACCCAGAAGGGAGCCAATACTTATGTGGTAGGTATTACCGGAAACTTTGACGATGCCCAGACTGCAGTTAAGAAGATGTTTAATGATCATGAGATGGCAGCAGAGCTGGATCAGGCAGGCTTCCAGTTTTCATCCGCAAATTCTATCAATATCGGACGACTTGTTCCGCAGATTGTATATTATGTATACGCTTATGCAACACTGGTACGTGACGGTAAGATCAAAGACGGACAGGAGATCAATGTGGTAGTTCCTACCGGAAACTTTGGAAATATTCTTGCCGCATACTATGCAAAACAGATGGGACTTCCGATCCACAAACTGATCTGTGCATCCAATGAGAATCGTGTTCTCTATGATTTCTTCCGCACAGGAACCTACGACAGAAAGAGAGATTTCATTCTTACGACTTCTCCTTCCATGGATATCCTGATCTCCAGCAACCTGGAGCGTCTGATCTATCGCCTTACAGGAGAGAATGCTGAGAAATGTGCAGAGCTTATGAAATCTTTAAGTGAGGGCGGAGAGTATACCATTACAGAAGAGATGAAAGCACAGCTCGGCGATTTCTATGGTAATTTCTGCAGTGAGGAAGAGACTGCAAATACCATCAGCGAAATCTATAAAGACAGCAATTATGTAATTGATACACATACTGCAGTTGCCGCAGGCGTATATAAGAAATATGTAAGTGAGACAGATGATCATCTTCCAACTGTTATTGCTTCTACAGCCAGTCCATATAAATTTACAAGAAGTGTTATGGATGCGCTTGGGGAAGATCATAAAGATCTGGATGATTTTGGCCTGGTAGATGCATTATCCGCGCTTTCAAAAGTGCCGGTTCCGCGTGCTGTTGAGGAGATCCGTACTGCACCGGTTCTTCATGATAAAGTGGTAGATGCAGTGGATATGCCAGCAGCAGTAAAAGAGATTCTTAACATTAAATAATAAAAATCAGTAAGAATGTGTATTTTCTGTTGAAAAAGCACAAATACTGGTTTATAATAAAAACAACGAAAACCGAATCCTGGAATGTTCGATCCCCCTTTTCTTTTTGAACCTACATTGACATTTTGGGAATCCAAAATCGCAGGTTGGATGTCAGACCTCACGTCGTGGTAGGCAGAAGACACTGTTGAGGATACCCACCTAGCATCTGCTAGGCGTCAAAAATAAGGGAACGGCATCCCGGGATTAATCGGTTAAAGACATAGAGCCGGTTGATGGCTCTTTTTTCATATATGGGAGGAATTACAGCATGAGTGTTTCTGAGAGAAAATTTGGAACACTTCCTACAGGGGAAGAAGTAAAGATCTATCATCTTGAGAATAAAAAGGGTGCCTATGTCGAGGTACTTCAGTATGGCGCTATCCTGGTGAAAGTATGCGTGCCGGATAAGAATGGAGAACTTAAGGATGTGGTTCTGGGATATGACGATATGGAAAGTTATGAAGTGAATGGCTGCTTCTTTGGTGCGATCATTGGAAGAAGTGGAAACCGTATCGAAAATTCCAGATTTTTTATTGATGATAAAGAAGTGATTCTTACAGAGAATGAAAATCATAATAATCTGCACAGTGGTCCTGATGGCTTCGAGAAAAAACTCTGGGCGGTAAAAGAAATTTCCCAGGATAAGAACAGCGTGGATTTCTTCCGCATCAGTCCGGATGGTGAAAATGGTTTTCCGGGAGAATTTTCGATTGTTGTGAAATATGAATTCACCGAGGAAAATGAACTGAAGATCTTTTACAGAGGACGCTCCGATGCGGCAACGGTTGCCAATATGACCAACCATTCCTATTTTAATCTGAAAGGGGAGGGCAGTGGAGATGTACTTGACCAGGAAGTATGCATTCATGCGAAATATTTTACTCCTGTGAAAGACAGTCAGTCCATTCCTACCGGTGAATATGCGCCGGTAGCAGGAACGCCGATGGATTTTAATGTTGCGAAACCAATCGGCAGAGATATTGAGGCTGATTTTGAGCAGCTGAAGTTTACGGGTGGTTATGATCATAACTATGTAACTGACAATTATGCCAAGGGTAATGTCCGTTCCATTGCCAGTGCGTACTGTAAGGAATCCGGGATTGGAATGGAAGTTTCTTCTGACTGCCCGTGTGTACAGTTCTATGCAGGTAATTTTGTCAAGGATGAGAAGGGTAAGAACGACCATGTTTATCATGAACGGTATGGATTCTGCCTGGAAACACAGGTGGAGCCAAATGCGGTAAATGTGGACGATTTCCACTCTCCGATCCTGCGTCCCGGTGAAGAATACAGTTCAGAGACGGTTTACCGTTTCTGGGTGAAATAGGGAAGAAACAAAAAATAAAAGAGGTGTAATAAAGCAATGCAGATACGTGTGGCAGAAGAAAAAGATGCGGCAGCACTGGTAGAGATTTATTCCTACTATGTAGAAAAAACGGCGATCACATTTGAATATGAAACACCGTCCACAGAGGAATTTGCGGAAAGAATTCATAACATAAAAGAAAAATATCCATATATTGTGGCAGAAGAGAACGGAGAAATCCTGGGTTATGCCTATGGCTCTGCCTTTCATCCAAGAGCTGCTTATGGGTGGTGCGCCGAAATGTCCATCTATGTGAAACATGATCGAAGAGGCAGCGGTGCAGGCGGAAGACTCTACCGTGCCCTGGAAAGTCTTCTTGCGGAGATGGGAGTGCTGAACCTGAATGCGTGTATTGCGGTGGCACCGAAAGAAGATGAATATCTGACTAATGCCAGTGTGGACTTTCATAAACATTTTGGATATAAACGCGTGGGAGAGTTCCACAGATGCGGATATAAGTTTAACCGCTGGTATAATATGATATGGATGGAAAAGATGATTGGCGAACATAAAAGTGTACAGCCGGAAGTAAAAGCTTTTCCGAAAATCCAGGATAAGATTGGCTTTGAACGGTTTTCCTGGTAAAAAAACTTGAGGGGGTCAGCATGGACGAGGAAAAGAAAAATATAATCCAGCTCATGCTGGGGTTTGTGCGAAGGGCAAACGGAGATCATGTCAGTGCATATGCGGCGCAGGCAGCATACTTTCTGATCATGTCATTTATTCCGTTTATCCTTTTTCTCACAACACTGATCCGTTACACACCGTTAAGCTATAATGTAGTCCGGGACGCCATTGTCGGTTTTGTGCCCGGAAATCTGCAGACTTTTGTGCTGAGCATTGTAGTGGAAGTGTACAAAAGAAGCACAGCGATCGTCCCGTTGTCTGCGCTGATGGCGCTTTGGGCATCCGGAAAGGGAATGCAGGCTATTATTAACGGTCTGAATACCATTTATCATGTGAAGGAAACACGAAACTGGCTGATGAACCGGATCTATTCGGTTTTTTATATGCTGCTGTTTGTTCTGGCGATCATTGTTACCCTTCTGGTTCTGGTCCTTGGTAACCGGATCCAGATGGCTGTACAAAAAACGATTCCAATTCTGGGAAGACTGATGGCCAGGATCATGGGAGCCAGGACATTGCTGGTGTTTGCGGTACTGTTTGTGGTATTTCTGGTGTTGTATAAAGTGCTGCCCAACCGGAAGGCAACCTTTAAAAGCCAGCTTCCCGGAGCGTTTATCATTGCTACGGCATGGCTGATCTTTTCCTATGGATTTTCTCTGTATTTTGAATTTTTTCCGAATTTCGGAAATATGTATGGAAGCCTGACTGCACTGATCATGGTAATGCTGTGGCTGTATGTGTGTATGAACCTGATTCTTTACGGGGCAGAGATTAATGCATACTTCGAAAATGAGTTCCGAAAAGCCCAGAAATCCGTAAAAACTCTCCTTACCAAGAAAGAAAATGAAAAAAACAGCTCCAAAGAATCCTGACTTTGCGCTTGACAGAAAGCAGACCTTGTGGCATAGTATTAAAAGACAGAAAAGCTGTGAAGGTGTTTATAGAGGATCATTTTCTCACAGAGAAGGGAGGTCGCCGGCTGTAAGCTTCCCCGGGTTCAGATGATTCTTGAATTTCCCACCGGAGCTTCCTCTCTGAAGTAACAGTAGGAGATGACGTGCGCTGCGCGTTAAGCAGATAAGAGGTGCCCGTGATCTTTTCATGGGAAACTGGGTGGTACCGCGGATATTCCGTCCCTTTTATAAGGGACGGTTTTTTTATTGCCTGTATCTGAATTTTCGGGGCAGGCGGCGTATCATTTGATTATTTTAATTAAAGGAGAAATAGACCATGGATATGAAAGAAAGACTTCAGGAACTGGCTGAGAATGCCAGAAAACGGATCGAGGAATCCGAGGGCCTGGACAAGCTGAATGATGTGCGTGTTGCATATCTTGGAAAAAAAGGTGAGCTTACAGCAATCTTAAAAGGTATGAAAGATGTTGCTCCGGAAGAGCGTCCGAAAGTTGGTCAGCTTGTCAATGAGACAAGAGCCAAGATCGAGGAACTTCTGGAAGCTTCCAAGAAAGATTTCGAGGAGAAAGTCTGCGAGGAAAAAATGAAGGCCGAAGTGATCGATGTAACACTTCCTGCAAAGAAAGCAAAAATTGGTCATCGTCATCCGAACACCATCGCTCTGGAAGAAGTTGAGCGTATTTTCATCGGAATGGGATATGAGGTTGTAGAAGGTCCGGAAGTTGAGTATGCGGATTACAACTTTACAAAACTGAACATTCCGGAGAACCATCCGGCAAGAGACGAGCAGGATACTTTCTTTATCAACGATTCCATTCTGCTTCGTTCCCAGACATCACCGGTTCAGGCACGTGAGATGGAAAAGGGCAAACTCCCGATCCGTATGATCGCACCTGGTCGTGTATTCCGTTCTGATGAGGTAGATGCAACACATTCTCCTTCCTTCCATCAGATTGAAGGTCTCGTTATTGATAAGAACGTTACCTTTGCAGACCTTAAGGGAACGCTTCAGGAGTTTGCAAAAGAGCTGTTCGGACCGGAGACAAAAACCAAATTCCGTCCGCATCATTTCCCGTTCACAGAGCCAAGCGCTGAGGTTGATGTTTCCTGCTTCAAATGTGGAGGAAAAGGCTGCCGTTTCTGCAAAGGCTCCGGCTGGATTGAAATCCTTGGCTGTGGTATGGTTCATCCGAATGTTCTCCGTATGTGCGGAATCGATCCGGATGAATATACAGGATTTGCTTTTGGTGTGGGTCTGGAGCGTATCGCGCTTCTGAAATATGAGATTGATGATATGCGCCTTCTCTATGAGAATGACAGCAGATTCCTGAAACAGTTCTAAAACAGCGAATGCGGATGATGAGTGTCCGCCTGACAGTAAATATAGAAAAAAAGAAGGGACAACCAAAATGAATACTTCATTATCTTGGATTAAAACATATGTGCCGGATCTGAATGTAACGGCACAGGAATATACAGATGCCATGACTTTAACAGGCACAAAGGTAGAAGGCTTTACAGAGCTGGATGCAGATCTTGACAAGATCGTGATCGGCCAGATCGACAAGATCGAGAAACATCCGGATGCAGATAAGCTGATCATCTGCCAGGTAAACATCGGAACGGAGAGCGTACAGATCGTAACAGGTGCTCCCAATGTAAAAGAGGGAGACAAAGTTCCTGTTGTTCTTGACGGTGGACGTGTTGCAGGCGGTCATGATGGAAAAATGACTCCTGGTGGAATCAAGATCAAAAAAGGTAAACTCCGTGGAGTTGAGTCCTGTGGTATGATGTGCTCTATTGAGGAGCTTGGAAGTACAAGAGAGATGTACCCGGAGGCACCGGAGTACGGCATCTATATTTTCCCGGAGGATGCAGTAGTTGGTGAGAGCGCGATTAAGGCACTTGGTCTTGACGATGTGGTATTTGAGTACGAGATCACTTCCAACCGTGTAGACTGCTACGGCGTTCTTGGAATCGCAAGAGAGGCAGCAGCAACCTTCCAGAAAAAATTCTGCCCGCCTGTTGTAGAAGTTAAGGGAAATGATGAGAAAGCTTCCGATTACGTAAAAGTTACTGTACAGGATCCGGAACTCTGCCCGCGTTACTGTGCGAGAGTTGTAAAAAATGTTAAGATCGGTCCGTCTCCGAAGTGGATGCAGAGATGTCTGGCTTCCAATGGAATCCGTCCGATCAACAACCTGGTTGATATCACAAACTATGTAATGGAAGAGTTTGGTCAGCCAATGCATGCGTATGATCTGGATACCATCGCAAACAGAGAGATCGTTGTGCGCCGTGCAGGAAAAGATGAGAAGTTCGTCACACTGGATGGCCAGGAGCGTACCATGGATGAGAACGTTCTGATGATCTGTGACGGCGAAAAAGCGGTCGGCATCGCTGGTATCATGGGCGGCGAGAACTCCATGATCACAGACGATGTAAAAACCGTTCTTTTTGAGGCTGCATGCTTTGATGGAACCAGCATCCGTCTTTCTTCCAAGAGAATCGGCCTTCGTACAGATGCATCCGGTAAATTTGAGAAAGGCCTTGACCCGAACAACGCACAGGCTGCCATCGACCGTGCATGCCAGCTGATGGAAGAGCTTGGTGCCGGCGAGGTTGTAGGTGGTATGGTTGATGTCTGCAACGAGACAAGAGAGCCATCCAGAGTAAAATTTGAGCCTGAGAAGATCAACAAACTTCTTGGAACCAACCTTACAAAAGAAGAGATGCTCGGTTATCTTGGACGTGTAGAGCTGGCTTATGATGAGAAAACAGACGAGATCGTTGCACCGACATTCCGTCAGGATATCCACTGCAATGCAGATGTTGCAGAGGAGGTTGCAAGATTCTACGGCTATGATAAGATCCCGATGACACTTCCTACCGGAGAGGCTACCACAGGTAAGCTTCCATTCAAGCTTCGTATCCAGGAAGTCGCAAGAGATATTGCAGAGTACTGCGGATTCTCAGAGGGAATGTCTTATTCTTTCGAAAGTCCGAAGGTATTTGACAAGCTCTGCATTCCTGAGGACAGTGATCTTCGAAAAGTCATCACCATCAGTAATCCTCTTGGAGAGGACTACAGCATCATGCGTACAAGCACACTGAACGGTATGCTGGCATCCCTTTCCACAAACTACAACAGACGTAACAAAGATGTTCGTCTCTACGAACTTGGAAATATTTATCTTCCGAAGTCCCTTCCGATCACAGAGCTTCCGGATGAGCGTACTATGTTTACACTTGGAATGTATGGAAACGGCGATTTCTTCGATATGAAGGGTGTATGCGAGGAGTTCTTCGAGAAGATCGGAATGAAGAAAAAAGTTACCTACGATCCGAACAGCGAGAAGCCATTCCTTCATCCTGGAAGACAGGCAAACATGATCTACGAGGGTAAAGTTGTCGGATACTTAGGTGAGGTTCACCCATCTGTTGCAGACAATTACTCCATCGGAGAGAAAGCATATATCGCAGTGATCGATATCCTGGATATTCTGGAATTTGCAGGCTTCAACCACAAATACACCGGAATCGCAAAATATCCGGCTGTAACACGTGACTTAAGCCTTGTAGTTCCTCACGCAGTTCTTGCCGGTCAGATCGAGGAGATCTTTGACCAGAGAGGCGGAAATATTCTGGAGAGTTATCAGCTGTTCGATATCTATGAGGGTGCACAGATCGAAAAAGGCTTCAAATCCATGGCTTATTCTCTGGTATTCCGTGCTCATGATAAGACCCTTGGTGAGAATGAGATCTCCGCAGTAATGAAGAAGATCATGAATGGCCTCAACGGACTTGGAATCGAGCTGAGAAGCTGATGCTGATTTACATTGTAAGACATGGCCTGACAGAGTGGAATAAATTAAAAAAACTTCAGGGTATTGCCGATGTGCCTCTTGCAGAGGAAGGCATTCTCCTTGCTGAAAAAACGGGAGAAGCTCTCCGGGGGGTGAAATTTGACATCTGTTTTACAAGTCCGCTCTCAAGGGCAAGGCAGACAGCAGAATGTGTTCTGGGAAAACGTGATGTCCCGATCATACCGGATAAGCGGATTCAGGAGATTAACTTTGGCGTGCTGGAAGGCGACCAGGTAAGAGATGCTGCTGGCAATTATATTGATCCGCAGATTGAGACTTTTTTCCGTGATCCGGTAAATTTTAAACGGCCGGAAAACGGCGAGGATATTTTTGATGTGATTGCCAGGACAAAAGATTTCTGGGATGAAAAAACATCAGATCCGGCGCTTGCGGACAAAACGATTCTGGTTGCTTCCCATGGATGTGCAGTCCGGGCGCTTCTTCAGAATGTGGATCCGGATCCGAAAAATTTCTGGCGCGGTTGTGTCCCGCCAAACTGCTGTGTCAATCTTGTGGAAGTGAAGAATGGAAAAACAACGCTTCTGGAAGAAGATAAAGTTTATGCATAAAAAATAATGAAAAACGCAGAATAACTGTAATGGTTGTTCTGCGTTTTTTGGTAAAAATATACAGGTTACAATTGACTAATCGTAATAAATTGAGATAAAATATACAAAAGAAATAAATGATTCAGAAAAATAAAAGTTAAACTCTCCTAATTGTATAAAAATGCAGAATTGCGTTGAAATTATTTGGCCGAATCAAGGAAGTTAAACTGCGAAGCAGTTATTCGGTTATGAGCAAGCAGCGAATGCTTTGATCCACTTGACGGAGAGAGAATAAGTGCTGACAGTGATGTGACATATGGAATGGGGTGAGTATATGCAGTCATTAAATGAAACAAAAGCAGGGGAAAGCTACACGATCAAGTGGATGACCGGAATGCCGGAAACTATGGAACAGATCAGGCGGTATGATGTCAGTGAAGGAAAGACCGTGCAGATTATAAGCAGGATTCTCGGTGGAGTAATCGTAGGCGTTCAGGGACATCGGATTCTGATCAGTGATGATGCAGCCTGTCGTATAAAAGTATAAATAAGAAAAATGTTGAAAGGACAATTCTTTTTGCGGGAATTGTCCTTTTTGGTTGTTTTGGGAATGCGGTTATGATAGTATGATAAAAAAGAAAACTTTTTTTCAAAAATAAATACGGGGAGGCAGATTATGGGAAAAAAGTTTATGAATACAGTGCTGTTTCTGCTTGTTGCAGTGGCAGCAGCGACTCTGACCGCTTATGTGGGAAAGGGTTCCGGAAATGTACTGTTTTATAATTTTGCATTTCTGGGAATTATGGTGATCATTTATGCTGTCGGTCTTTTTGCCGGACTGTACAGAATGGATAACCTGACGACTGCGCTGAAACATGGAGCCAGTGAGATTACCGATGTATTCCAGCTTCCGGGAAGGGCGAAGAAGGAAGAAATCGGGCAGTTACGAGGAATCTTCGGTGACCGGTATCTGGATAAAAAAATGGATGATTTTGTGGACAGCATCAGCCGGACAGAAGAAGGAATCGCTGAGGTTGAGGACTTTGTAAATATTGATGATGTGGATGTTCATATTCACAAAAGGCTTCTGGAAATGGCACCTGATATTTTTACAAGTCTTGGTATCCTTGGAACATTCATTGGTCTTGTCTGGGGACTGAAAAATTTTCAGCCTACAGATTATGAGGTAATGACAAATTCTGTATCTGCTCTTGTAGATGGTATAAAAGTTGCCTTTCTTACTTCTATCTATGGTGTCGCACTTTCGGTTGTGTATACATTTGGTATGAAGAGTGGTTATTCGTCTATGTCTCAGGCAATGCAGGATTTTCTGGACCGTTTTCATGCTCTGGTATTGCCGACTGCGGAGAATGAATCCTGGAATCTTCTGGTTTCCAGCCAGAAGACTCAGACAGAAGCTATGAAACAGATGGCAGAACAGTTTTCTGTACAGATGGCGGACAGCTTCGAAAAAGTTATCACACCTACATTCCAGAAGATGAATGATTCTCTGGATGTACTTACCGCGTCTGTTACGAAGGGTCAGCAGGATGCGATCAGGGAAATCCTGGATTCATTTTTGAGTGAGATGCATGGATCGTTTCAGCTTCAGTTTGAGGATTTCAATGATGCGCTGGTTGAACTTAAGAAGGCTCAGAAAGATAATACAGAATACACGTCAGAGCTGTATAAGACGATGAGCAGCCAGTTAAGTGAGACTTTTTCGAAACAGGAACGTGCCATGCGTGACGCGATTGCGGAAATTGACGAGATGCAGAGTAAATATATGAAGACTGCAGATCGGATCATCCGTGATAACCAGATGATTCAGCAGCTCCAGAAAAGGGATTATGAGAAACTGGCAGAGCATATGCATGAGAATGAAAAAGCTTCTGCAGATTTATGGAAATCCTGTAATGAGTCCATGCGCCAGTATGTGGACAGTGCCGCAGAGGGAATGAAGACTGCCGCAGATTCCAATAAGATCAGTGCAGAACTTTTGCGGGAAGATAAAAAGCTGATCGAGAGCTTTGAGACGAAACTGAACGAGTTTACAGAGAGCCAGAAAATGGTAAACAGTACTCTGGATGAAGTTCGCAGGCTTCTTTCTGAGATCAAGACTGCAAAGAACAACCGGGATATTCATCTTGTTGCGGGACAGCCATGGGGATATGGTGGCAGTGCAGGCGTGCAGGAACTGAAAGATAAACTTACCAGTCTTGAAGATCTTCTGGATGGCCAGGGAGCGAGACAGGAGGCTCTTCTTGATGAGATCGAGAGAAGTATCCGTGAAATGACGAAAGTAGCCCAGAAAGGGCGTTTTGGCTTGTTTAAATAAGAAGAGAGGAATTGTTGATGCACAAAAAAAGAAGGCCGGAGGATCACGGGTTTAATATCTGGCGCTCTTATTCAGACATGATGGCGGGGGTTTTACTGCTTTTTGTACTGATCATGTGTGTGACTCTTTTTCAGGCACAGAAGAGTTATAATGACAGTCTGAAGGAACGGGATGAAAAAATTGCTCTTCAGGAAAAGTATACGGAGGAGCTTCTTGAAAAACAGAGTGCGCTGGATAAGCAGGCGGGGACGTTAAAGAGCCAGGATGAGCAGATCAAGTCCAAAGATGAACAGATCAAGTCTCAGGATAAGGAGCTGACTTCTCTGGCAGAGAAACTTGAGGAGCAGCAGAAAACACTTGAGGAGCAGCAAAAGAAGCTTACAGAACAGGAGAAAAAGCTGGATTCCCAGAAGAAAAAACTTGCAAAACAGCAGGATACTCTGGAAGAACAGCAGTCTGCGTTGGATGAAAAAACAGAACTCCTGAATACGCAGCAGGAAAAGATCGATAAAATTATTGGTGTGAAGGCTGAGGTCGTGGAGGCTTTACAGAAGGAATTTGCAAAAAAGAATCTGAATGTGGATATTGATTCTCAGACAGGTGCACTGACATTGAATGCCAGTGTTATGTTTGATTATGATCAGGCGGAACTGACAGATTCCGGTAAACGGACGTTGTCTATGGTGCTTCCTACATACTGTAAAGTGCTGCTGAATGATTCTTATAAAAAGTATCTGGGTGAGATTATTATTGATGGATATACGGATACTGACGGAGATTACAGTTATAATCTGGAACTGTCTCAGAAAAGGTCTCTGGCAGTAGCTCAATATCTTCTGGATATCAAAAGCGAGTTTTTGAAGGATGTACAGGTTCAGGAATTGCAGGATTGTCTGACGGTTAATGGGCATTCCATGTCGGATCCGGTTCTGGATGCGGATGGAAAAGTAGACAAAGATGCTTCCAGGCGCGTGGAGGTGAAGTTCCGTTTGAAGGATGAGGAGATGATCCAGGAGTTGAATAAGATTATGCAGGGGGATGCTTCTTCTAGTGTGGATAAGATAGCGGCGGAGTCGGGGAAGGATTCTGCGAAGGATTCGGGTACTGGGAAGGCGAGTGCTAAGAAAAAGTAAATTGGGATTGATGGAAGCTTCAGGCTGTTTGGGACATGGCCTGGAGCTTTTTTGCTTGGGGTTTGTCGGAGGAGTACTGGGACTTTGTGAGGTGGATGGAAAGGCGGACGCCAGGAGGGAGAGGATATCGGCTTGGGCAGGGACTCCGTCGGGGGATACAGCTATGGCTCCGTGAGGTGGATGGAAAGGCGGACGCCAGAGGAAGAGGATATCGGCCCGGGCAAGGACTCCGTCGGGGGATACAACTAAGATTCCGTGAGATGGCTAAAAGCATTGCGGCAGGGCCAGAACTCGCCGCTGGCTCAAACAGCTGACCCTGCCGCAATAACGCCCTCTCCCGCAACCTAAGTTGTATCACCCCTCCTCCGCAACAGCCCGAACCGATATCCTCTCCCTCTGGCTGACACTTCCAGCCGGTAGGAAAAAAGATAAAACCCGAGAGGGGACGGAAGCGGACGCGGGGCGTCCTGTCCTGGGATTGTGAAAGGGCAGCTGTATCGGCGTAGCGTCTCAGCGCAGATACCGAAGAGACCAGAAGAAGGATTGGAATAACGACTCATTATAAATATTGAAGAGTTTGGAAACCAGATTAGTATAACGTTCCACTGTAAATATTGAAGAATTCGGAAACCAGCTCAGTATAACGTTCCACTGTAAATATTGAAGAATTTGGAAACCAGCTCAGTATAACGTTCCATTGTAAATATTGAAGAATTCGGAAATCAGGTTAGTATAATGTTCCACTGTAAATATTGAAGAATTCGGAAACCAGCTCAGTATACCATTCCACTATAAGTGCCGAAGAACCCAGGAACCCAGATCGGCACAGCGTCCCACTCTGAATACCGCAGCATACAGACAAAAGTCAACCGTGTTACACATCAAAGATGTAACACTCCTTTCCGTGCCCAACGGGGTGGGAGCGCGAGGGAGGGCGTTCGGGCTTCGGAACTTTGAGATCGCCTTCCCTCGCACTTACCGCATTGAAAATGCGACCGCCGTAGCGCCACCAGCGAATGGAAGAAGAAAAATTGCATCTTTAAGATAAACTTCCAAAAAATCCAAAAAAATTTGAATTTTATGGTTGACAAGCATAACTCCCAGTGGTATTATAATTGAGCTGTCACAAATAATTGTTTTAGAAAAACAAACAATTAAAAAGAATTTCAGAAAAATGAAATTCACAGTTGACAAAAGACAGAAGATATGATAAAGTATCCAAGTCGTCAACAAAACGACAACAAAATCTTAACTCAAAAATGTTTGAAAAACTTGAAAAAAGTACTTGACAAACAAAAAGAGATGAGATA